>JBBRUB010000008.1:0-18087 GCA_038248175.1 Cytophagales bacterium
ATTTGCAAAATCAGCAGCAGGGCAAGGGCGGTGTACGTGGCGATGGTGAGCATGAGAATAAAGTAGCCCGGACCTCCCGGTCCGGTAGCCCCAAGGCGAAGAAAGCGCACTACATAGTTAGCCTTGCGGCTACCGGACCGGGAGGTCCGGGCTACATGTTCCCCCAAAACGCCTGTTCAAGGCGTGGGTTGGCGGTAATAGGCGGTGCAGTTTGGTTTTGGGGACCCGCGAGGGTTAATAACTTGGTTTTTAGAGTTGCTTTTTCAGCTACCGACAGAGGTTTGCCACTGACTAACTTTTGCAAACTCGCCAGCACCGACCAGTTGGTCAGGCCGCTGTTCAGGGCGCGGCTGGTGAGGGCATTGCCGAGTTGCTGTACCGTCTGGCGTTGCGATGCATTGAGTTTCGGCAGGTTCAGATAACCCATTACTTCGGCAACCAGCTGTTCGGTACGGACCTGCATCAGGTTGCGGGTTTGGCGGTTGGCGGCATCCACGTTTTTCAGTTCGCCGGTGAGCCGGACTTCTTTCTCCTTGATGGCGGGCGGGTCAAAACCGGTTTTCTTAACGTAAGACCGGGCTTTCTGCTGCGACAGTTTCAGGTATTCCAACGCTTTCTGCTCGAACGGCAGGGCTTTTTCGGGTTCGTAAAGCCGCAAATGCAACTCCGACTGCCACATCTGCTCCAGGGCCATTTTCAACAGCGACCGCGTCGATTGCTCGTGAAACGTGTTGGTTTCGGCATTGTCGTGGGCGTGTACGTACTGTTCCATCAGCGCGGCCACCGGGTCCTGGTCATTCGAGGGGCCGCTGTTGCCGTGGTCATGGTCGTGGTGTTCTTCTTTGTGTTCCATCTCGTGGTCATCGCCCTTGCCGGTGTCGTGGTCGTGGCGAAAACCAGCCAGCGGGTCGTCATGATCCTCGTCGGGTTCGATGTGGCCGCCCCCCGCCGAGGACTCGAATTCCTCACCCAGAAACTGTCCGTAGCGTAGTCGCAACACTTTCTGATCGAAACCAATTTCGTTCGACTGACTTTTGAACACCTGCGCAGGCTGGCGTTTACGGCCCGCAATCAGCTTTTCGGTGTCGATGATAATCTGCCGCTGACTCCTGAAATACTCCGGCATAATGTTGACTGCCATTGTGGCCAGTTCGCTTTCTTCCAGTTGCGTCGTGTCTTTGTACACCACAAAATACGTATCGGATTTGGTGAAATTAGGGGCCGGCTGTCGGTTGTCAAACGCGGCCCAGTAATAGTACAGCTCATCGCCGGGGGCAAATTGCAGCGCGTTCAGATCGAGCGTTTTGCTGAGCGTGGCTCCGCGGAAATTAGCCGGACTGAGCGGCAGCCGTATCTCCCGAAATTTGACGCTCTCGTCCGAACCCCGCGCTACGGTAGCCACGATGAACGCTTTCGAGACCAGGAAGTCGTCAGAAATTTTAGCCGAAATACTTAGTTTCTTCGGGTCTTTCAGGAAGTGATACGTGTACAGTTCTTTTGATGCCGGGTCTATCTTCGGAGCGAGGTCGGGCTGTGCTTCGAGCCGGTAAAAATCGGACTGATACACCACCGAATCGGGTTTACCGGGCCGTTTCCAGTACGCTTTGATGGCATATAGCCCAGAAGTAAGTAGTTTGTCCTGATACAAAAAAATATGCTCAGACGTCTGAAACGGCAGTTCTTTACCCCGGCTGTTCACCAGCCGAACCGACAGGTTTTTACTATGGCTGAACTGCACCTGCCATTTGAGCATAGAACCCACAAGACTAACTACGTTCAGATCGTTGGTCCGGCGGGTGGGCAGTTTTGTATAGGCGGGCGGCTGAATCTGAACCGATGCCGACTTGAAAACGGGTGGTGCTGGCGGGGTATCCGGTTCGGACTGAACCAGTGCCAAATCAGCTATTTGCGGGAGTTTGGCGTCGGGCTGTTGCAGCAGCGGATACCCGGCATACACGCCCAGCGCGAGCAGCAGGGCCAGCGCGTACCAGCCCGCCCCGCGCCACAACACACCAGGCACGCTGACGTGCTGGATGCGGCTGCTCAGGCGGTCGAGCTGGAGTTGTTCGGCGAGGTTGAGGTTTGGTTTGTTCAGGAGCGGCAGACTGTATTCGGCATCGCCAACGGTCTGGTGAATAAGCTGCACGGCCAGCGGTTTCTGACTCCGGTACAGCCCCGTCAGCCACGCGCCCACGCTTAGTCCAATAATCCCCGCGCCGATTGCCCAGACCGAAAATCCCGCAAACGCAGCCACCACCAGCAACGCCGACACGCCCAGCAACAGCGTTCTGAGCAGCGCGTTGGCATAAAGTTGGGTCGTTATCGAGGAGAGGGCGCGTTGGAGTTCGTTCATGCGTTTTTGGTCAGGGCCATCCCCCGTTCGGCAATCAGTAAGATAACGAGCAACAGGATCAATACCTGCTGCAACCCAGCGTTCTGCACCGCTTCGGGGGTATTTGCCGTAACAAACAAACTCTGCAACGCCTGCTGCGACAGGGGCTGCCGGTCGGTAATCAGGCCGTAATGCCGGAGAAGATACCCGCCGAGCCATTCGGGTAGCTGGCCGTTTGCTACGCGTTCGGATGTTTGGGACGTCAGGGTTTCATTGGTAAATACAACGTTCCCCGTACCAGCGGATTGGGCTACGCCCGAAACGACGTACAGCGTTTGCCGGTTCGATTTTTCAGGCGTCTGGTCAGTCAGCACTTCATCATACACCAGATTTGGCGCGGGTTTTTCGTCGATACGTATCAGCAGCCCATAGACCTCGCACAACGCATTCAGCGCGGCCCGGACGGTTTTCTGTTCTTCTTTACTGGTATAATTCAGTAATACCCGCAGCGTATCGGTCACGGGTTGGGGTTGCAGCAATAACCCGGACACCGCATCGCCCGTCAGTACACCCGCTTTATTGACGGCTACCTTTTTGCCACCAATACCCGGCAAATACGGTCGGGGCTGCGTCTGCAACGTATCGACAATGGTATGCAGTTGAAACCGCTTCGGCACCATGATGGCGGGCAGGTTGGCCAGGGCAGGATCGTTAACGACGTACAGATAGAGATCGGTGGTGCTGGCGGGTAGGTTAGTAATGGCCGTTTGCAGCGCGAGCGGGTTCAGCGGATTGGCGAGGTTGACCACAGGTTCATTTTTTTTGCGGGCTTCAGCCAGTTCAAACCGGAAATTTTCGGTCACGCGGGCATTGGGCTGCACCAGATGCACCCGCTGCACGATCGGTTGATTATCGAACCAGTTCAGGAGTGGTTGCGCCAGCAAAACGGCCAGTAGTAAAAGCACCAGACAGCGCACCAGCAACAGCCACAGGTTATCCAGCTTTATGCCCCGACTCTGTTGCTGCTCCCGTTCGGTGAGCCAGCGCATGGCAGCCCAGGGCAACGGCCTGCCCCGCTTCTGATGCCAGAAGTGGATAGCCACCGGAATAGCTACAGCGAGGGATGCCCACAAAAAAACTGGTTCAACGAATGTCATGTCAAAAATTCACGTAACACCAACGCTACCGGGTCACTCAGTCTGGCCCGGATAAGCCGCACATGGGGCAAACGCAGTTCCGTTTCCAGCATGGTCAGGTAATTGGCCATACCCTGCCGGACGGTGGCGCGGATGCTGTCGGTCTGTAACTCCACCTCGCGGCCCGTTTCCAAATCCTGAAAGCGATAGAACCCACTCAGGTTAAACTCAATTTCCTCATTACCAAGTAATTGGAAAATTACAATCTCCCTGCGCGGCCCGGCAATGCTCCGAATCAGGTTCAGCCATTCTTCATCGGCCTGTAAAAAATCGGATACCAGAATCAGCAATTCGCTTTGCTTGCGGCTGAACTCCGGGAAGCGCGTATCGGCATTGGTCCACAGTCCCGACGCTTTTGCCGTTTCGAGCGTAGCGATAATCTTCTGAAATCGTGACGACGAACCGGCTTGCCGACCGGCCACAACCAGCGGCTGTACGGCTCCATTTTGCAGACCGTATAAACTCAGCGCATCGCCCTGCCGGTTGGCCAGATAAGCCAGCGACGCCAGCAGAATTTTGGCGTATTGCAACCGCGCCACCCCGGCTTCCTGGTAGTTCATCGACCCCGACAAATCGAGCAGCAACCGCACGTGCTGATTGCTTTCTGTGGATGACTCGCGGACGTAGTACTGGCCCGTCTGCGCCAGCCGTTTGTAGTCAATACGTTTGGGGTCGTCGCCGGGTACGTAATGCCGAAACTGCTCGAACTCCGTACCAACGCCCGTCCGGCGGCTGTGCTGAATACCGAGCAGCAGCTCATCGCTCACGAGTTTACCCGCAAGCTGGAGGTTGTTGAGTTTAATTAGTTCGATGGTAGTCATTTGACGGCCTTTATCAGCTCGCCAACCACCGTATCGGTCGTAATGCCCTCTGCTTCGGCCCGGAAATTGAGGGCAATGCGGTGGCGCAATACCGGGTAGGCCAGCGTCTGAATATCGTCGGGGATGACTGAGAAGCGTTCGTGCAGTACGGCGCGGGCTTTGGCGCAGAGTACCAGAGCCTGCCCCGCCCGTGGCCCCGCCCCCCACTCTACCCATTGTTTCACAAATGGCACCGGCGAGCTATCCGAAGCGTCGGACCGGGGGCGCGTGGCCCGCACCAGCCGGTTTATATAGGTAAGAAGATCATCGCTGATGTGGACTTGCCGGGTCAGGTGCTGGAGGTCCAGAATATCCTGGTCGGAGAGAATCGTTTGCAGCTCGGGGCGGTGGGTGCCGGTGGTGCTGCGGAGTACGGTTAGTTCTTCGGCTTCGGAGGGGTAGCCGAGTTTGATGTACAGCAGAAACCGGTCAAGCTGTGCTTCGGGCAGCGGGTACGTACCGGCCTGTTCGATGGGGTTCTGTGTGGCAATAATCAGGAACGGGCGGGGCAGCGGATAGTCCTGCCCGGCGTAGGTAACGCGGTATTCCTGCATGGCCTCCAACATAGCAGCCTGCGTTTTGGGGGGCGTCCGGTTAATCTCGTCGGCCAGCACGACGTTGGCAAAAATCGGCCCTTTGTTAAACTGGAAGAATTTCTTGCCCGTCTCGTGGTCCTCTTCCAGCACCTCGGTCCCCACAATATCGCCGGGCATGAGGTCGGGCGTAAACTGAATCCGTTTGAATCGCATGGCCAGCGCGTCGGCCATTGTTCGGACCATCAGCGTCTTGGCCAGTCCCGGTACGCCTTCGAGCAGACAATGCCCACCCGCCAGCAGGGCTGTCAGCACTTCGCCGATAACGGCTTCCTGACCGATGATGACCTTTCCAATTTCCGCTTTCAGCAGGGGTAGTTTCGCGACGAGGGATTTATAATGCTGCGTTTCCAAGTGTCAGGTTGTATGTAAGAGAGCAATTTGTTTGATTCTGCCTGATTGCCCAATGTGTTTACAGGCCTTATTTGGTCTGATCAAAATGCTCATTTTGTGCAAAACCGGCGAGCCACTAAAATAAGGTGTTTTACCGATGACTACGCTTACAAAGAAGGTTTCATCATAGAAAAACGAAATTATGTCTTGTCTCAGGGCCGTACAGGCGCGGTTTGTTCGGCGGCTATGTTCCAGACTTTATCCTTGAGCGTCAGGACCTGCGTAAAACGAACCGTGCTGGTATCGGGCTGCGGACGGCGGGCGGTTCCCTGGGCCATAATCACATTGTCGGCCAGGGCAGCGGTGGTATCGAACCGGATAGTTTGGGCGTCAACGGCCATCCGACTGGCCAGATTGCTCCGGGCAATGGAGTCGATAACTGTCTGCGTAAGCTCTTGTTTCTTCTCTTTTTTCGGTCCGAATGCCCGCTTGCCCGCGTTGGCAAGGTCTTTGAATACCGGCCAGTCGAGCGCGATACCAGCCACAAAGAGCAGCGCCAGCAGGCTGGGCAGAATCAATTCGCGCCGAACACCGCCCGCACGCCGGTTTACCGAATACCCTTTGATAGACGACCAGTTGTTTACAATGTGAAACACTGCTGCGCCCACAAACAAAACGCCAAACCAGGCGTGGGTATGATCAATGGTGTGGTTGCCCTGACCGAGGTAAATCAACATGCCGGTGATGGACAAAACGGCAAAGGCGGCAGATACAGAGAGACTAACTAAGTTTTTGAGCTTCATGACAGTTGTATTGGGGCGTTTTTGGCTGTTCTGTTTACTGTTTCCACCCGCCGGGGTTTTGCCGCCATTCGGCCAGCGAGGTCAGGGCGTCTTCCGGGATATAATCGAGGTTGTGGGCTTCTGCAATGAGCGCGTCGTAGTTACTCAGGCAGATGAGTGGCACGCTGCGTTCCAGAAAGTTCTGTTCGGCCAGGGCGAAGCCGTAAGTAAAGATGGCCGCCATACCCAGCACCTCAGCACCCGCCTGCCGCAGGACATCGACCACTTTGAGCGAACTGCCGCCCGTTGAGATCAAATCTTCGATCACTACCACACGCTGACCACTGTCCAGATGGCCTTCAATTTGCTTACCCATACCGTGCTGTTTGGGTTCAGGGCGGACGTAGCAGTACGGCAACCCCAGCACGTCGGCCACGAGCGCGCCCTGCGCAATACCCGCCGTGGCTACACCCGCAATGACCTCGGCACCGGCAAACTGCTGCCGGATGACGTTGGCCAGGGCGTCTTTGATGTACGAGCGCACCTCGGGATAAGCCAGTGTCACGCGGTTGTCGCAATAGATTGGAGAGAGCCAGCCCGAACTCCAGGTAAAGGGCGAATTGGGCCGGAGTTGTACCGCCCGCACAGCGAGCAGATGCCGGGCTACGGTTTGTTGAACAGCGGAAGTTGTCACGATAGGTTTATTCGTAAAAAACTCAAAATTAAGCAAACACCAGGATCTTCAATCAGCCAGACATCAATTGACCGTACGATAGTTTTTTTGTTACTGAGCAATTGTTGCGTACAGACCGAAAAAGTCAACTTGTATCTTAGTTCCGTTAAACACCCACCCATTACCTTCCTCTTACACTTATTATGATCGTACATGGATCCCCTATACTTGTCAGCTCGCTGTTCGATGCGGTCATGCAAACGGCTCTCGATGCCATTGTCATCTGCCGGGCTATTCGTGATGAATCAAACGTAATCATCGATTTTCGGGTCGTGCGTTGTAATGAACAGGCAGCCGCCATGACCGGTTTTTCGGTAGAGCAGATGATGCAGGAAACCATGCTCACGCTTGATCCTGAGGGCTTGAAAAGTGGCATATTCGAGACCTACCGGCAGGTGACCGAAACAGGTTTGCCCACGCACATTGTACACCATTTTGGCGATGCCGATGTCTGGATGACGCAGTCATTGGCCCGCTATGACGACGGCGTGGTAGGGAGCTGGGCCGATATCTCACCCCTGAAACGGGCCGAACAAGAACGGCAGCAGCAGACTGACCTGCTACAGTCGGTGCTGGACAGTTCTTCTAATGCAATCATTGCCTTTACTGCGGTTCGTAACCAGACTACCCAGCAGATTATTGACTTCCAGTATGTGGCGCACAACGAAGCCAACCGCCGGAACATGAACGGCACCGATGAAACCATTTTGGGTAAAACACTGCTTGCGTTTTTTCCACAGATGGTTGACATGGGGCTGTTTGGCCAGTTTGTGAGTGTAGTTGAGTCAGGCGAAGCCATACGCTTCGAGCAGGAATTTACAGACGATGGGTGGGCCGGATGGTACGAGATTTCAGCCCTGAAATGGAGCGATGGCATGGTACTGACGCTGGTGAACATCACGGCCAGCAAAACGCATCAGCAGGAGCTTGAACTGGCCAACCGGAATTTAACCTACGCATATGAAAACCTCCAGCAGTTTGCCAAGGTAGCCAGCCACGACCTGCAGGAACCACTGCGCAAAATCATTTCCTTCGGAGACTTGCTACAGGGACAGTTTGCGCCCGAACTGGGCGATAGTGGCAAAGACATGGTTAGCCGAATTCAGTTGGCGGCCCACCGGATGTCGGATCTCATTCGCGATGTGCTTGCCTATTCCCGCGTCAGCACCCCCCGCAAGTCACCAGGGCCCGTTGCGCTGGCCAGCATTGTTAGCGATGTGCAGTTTGAGTTTCAAAATAGCTTCGACCTGGTCGATCTACGGCTGGATGTAGATGAGTTACCCACCGTTCGCTGCGACCGGGCGCAGATGAAACAACTACTCTCTCATCTGTTTGCCAACGCACTTAAATTCCGGGCCTCTGACCGACCGGCTTCGTTGCATATCAGTTGCCGTACTATGGCCGGAACCGTTTATCCTAATCTACTGAACCCTGTCGTTACGTATTATGAGATCAGCTTTACCGACAACGGTATTGGCTTCGATAACAGGTACGCCAGTCAGCTTTTTCAAGTGTTTCAGCGGCTGCATACCCGCCAGAAATATCCCGGCACGGGCGTCGGTCTGGCCATTTGTAAGCGCATCATGGAGAATCATCAGGGTGCCATCACCGCCACGGCTACCCCCGGCGAAGGAGCCATATTTCAGGTATATCTGCCACAACAATGAACGGTTGTCGGTGACCGGTAACTGTTTACAGTACCCTAACTTTCACGGTGTCGACGCGGTTACCGTCCATCGAAATGATAGTGAACGTAAAGGGCGGAAAACTGATCACGTCGCCTACCTTTGGGATGTCTTCTTTGGTAGCCAGAATCAGGCCGCCGAGGGTGTCGTAATCGCCAATGGGCAGGCTCCAGCCATATTTTTCGTTGAGGTCGTCAATTTCGTGGCGGGCACTGAGCAACCACGTTGTTTCGTCAATCTGGCGTTCTACCCAGTCTTCATCAAGGTCAAATTCATCCTGAATTTCACCAAAAATCTGCTCGACCATATCCTCTACGCTGGCAATGCCCGCCGTACCACCAAACTCATCGACCACCAGAGCAAGGCTTTTACGTTCGGACAAAAACCGCAGCAGCAGGTCCTGAGCGGGCATAGTTTCCGGCACCACAATAATGGGCGTCACAATGTCGGCAACGGTGCTGGGTTTGCGGAAAAGAGTGAGGGCGTGGCAATAGCCAATGACATCGTCGATCGTGTCGCGATAGATAACAATTTTGGAATGTCCGCTATCCTGAAAGGCCTGTCGCAGCACCTCAACGGAATCGTTTACGTCGATGGCCGAAATCTCGGTACGGGGTACCAGGCAGTCGCGCACCCGCACATCGCGAAACTCAATAGCGTTGTTAAAAATACGGGCGTCTATATCTATCTCCTCATCACGCTCTGTTGACGTCTGGTTCAGTTGCTGGAGGTAGTGATTCAGATCGGTTAGTCCAAAAACGGGTCTGATTTCAGGATTTTTTTTACGCAGTACGTACCGGATAAAAAACCGCGCAATGGCCACCAGTACCCGCACAAGGGGTGCAATGGCCTGATAAATGATCCATAACGGCACGGCCAGCCACTCCAGAAACCGGTCGGGATGAATCAGCGCGAGACTCTTGGGCAAATAGTCTGCCAGAGGTAAAAACAGCACCGTCAGTACTACCGTCTCGATCAGGATAATCAGAAAAATATTATCGTACGTGTCGGGCAACCACGACAGCAACAGTGGGTTCAGGAACGTAACGCCCAGTACAGCATACAATACCAGAAAAAGCGTGTTTCCCGTCAGGGTAGTGCCGACGAACAGGATGGGATTTTTCAGAAAGCCTGACACGAGTTTTTCGCTCAGTGGCCCCTGCTTACTGTGCAGCTCAAAATACAATCGGTTTACCGATACGTAGGCCATCTCGACCGCTGAGAAGAAACCGGCCAGGACCAAAGCAAGCAGGGCACCAAGAAGTAAACTATACAATTCCAAAAGAGCTTATTGATAGATTCGCAAAAGTACGCTGTAAACCAACGCTGTTTCATTAGAGAATTAACACCGATGTGATTTCTATGTTTGTTAAGCAACCATCGAATCAGCGTTGCTCATGACATCAACCCAACTCGTAACGAAATTAAAACACCGATTTGGTAGCGTAACCAGACGCTACCCGACCATTATCCGCTGGGTGGCTGACCGCCTGACCACTGAGCAGTTTGTAGGATTACCCCTAACGGTTTTGTGTATCGGCATGGCCGTTACGATAGGTACCCTGTCTGAAGTAGCCGAGAATATCGTCAAAACAGAGACGATGGTACAGATAGATATGGCGGTTACACAGTGGCTGTTTAATGGGCGTATAGGTCAGTTAAGTACGCTGTTTTATGGGCTGACCGCATTTGGATCGGCTTACGTGACTATCGGCATCGGTGTCCTGGCGTCAGTTGGTTTTATGTACACCAAACGATGGCGTAACCTAATGATTCTTTGGTTATTGATGCTGGGCGTTGGCGTGTTTGTGCAGCTTGGCAAGCGGGAATTTAGCCGACCCCGCCCCATGGCAATCGCCTACTATGACGTATCGGGCTTTTCGTTTCCAAGCGGTCATTCGGCCACCGCCATGACCCTGTACGGGATGCTGGGGTATTGGTGGGCCAGGCGGCTTCGTCAGACACGCTCGCGTATCTGGGTGGGGATAGCGACAGTTCTCCTGATTTTGCTGGTTGGGTTCAGCCGCATTTACCTCGGCGTTCACTACCTGAGCGATGTACTGGGCGGGTATCTGCTGGGCATCTGCTGGCTTATTATTGGCGTTGTTCTCACCGAGTGGCAGCGCACCAAGCCTGACCCGGAGCATTCACTGGCCTGACCATCATTTTTTCCGACGTGCTTTTTTGGCAGACTGCGCCGGTTGTTGCTGCCTGTTTTTTCGGTCGTCAACCATCTGTTTAATCGTGGGCGAAATGACTTTTTCACGTTCCAGACGCTTATTTTTCAAATATTGAAACGCCAGTAAACAACCAAGCATCAGCATCATCAGCCAGTAGCTGTCGGCAAAGGTCGTGCGCATGTACTCAGCAATCCAGATGACCAGAAAGCCACTTGCCCCCGCCAGAAGCGCCATTTCAGAGAGTTTGAATTTCATAGTGCACAGTCATTCTTCACGGTCTGCAAGCCGTAGATAATGGCTTACTTTACAGCAACTTAGCTTGAACTACATTGTTGGCCGCTTCGCGTCCTGGTCGGACTAAAGTCCAACCTACGTTAGCTGGCGATAGCGCTGCACGGTCGAGATTAGAAAACCGAGGGCCACAACCAGCGTACCAATCCAGAGTACGTTGATGAGTGGTTTCTCGAACGCTTTCATCACGATATAATCACGTTGCGTGCGGTTCACAGCGAAGGTAAACTTGCCTGTTTGCGGGTCAATTTCGTTGAGCTGAATACGGATGCCCAGTTCGTCACTCGTTTCGGCACGACGGCCCACCAAGCGGTCTTTAATAATGAATGTCGGGATAAGAATCTGCTCGCCATTTTTGCTCAGCACCCGCACCTTTGCCTGCACGGCTGCATCATTGGCACCAAGCTGCGTACCGTCAACCTCGTTCGTCCGCACTACGTCGTCCAGAATCGCTACGTAGTCATTCAGGAAAAACGTGTCTTTGACAGCAACGCTGAAATTCTCGGTCTTTTCCCACTTGCTTTCTTCGGTCGGGTCCGGCACCGAGTTGACGTAGGTATAAATGTCTCGGGTAGCTTCGTGGCGGGTGTCGGGCGAGGCCAGCAGACCCATCCGTTCGTTCACCTGTGCACGCGGGTACAAACTGAACACGCGCCCGTCGGGTTCGCGGTACTCAACCTGATAGTAGGTGTTTTCAGGATAGAGACCCAGCGTGTCGCCCCGCTTGTAATAGACTTTACCGTTCTGCTCGATGTTGCGCTGAGCAATGCCCCGGAAATCGCCTTCGATGAGCATCACGTCTTTGCGCGGAATGAAACCCGGCACATCTCGGCCTTCAATGAACCGGCCCCGGTACGTCAGCTGGTACTTACCCATCTGCTCAGGCTGATTAAGCCACAGCAGTTTGTTCTCTTTATTTTCCTTGTTATCGTCTTTTGTGAACACATCCTGTTGCGAGATCAGCAGCCCGCTATCGTTCAGCGAAATCACTTTCGAGAAACCGGCAGAGTACAAAATACCAATGAGCATCATAGCCATACCGATGTGCGCAATGGCCCCACCCGACAGTTTGTGCTTACCCCGGATAATACCAAACAGCACCGTGCCGTTAGTCATCAGCGCAAATACCGACGCCACCAGAAACAGCATATAGATCGGGTTTTTGATGGAGCCAACCGCAATCAATCCCGCGCTGATGAGCAGTGTCAGGATAGCGGGGGTGATGAGGGCTTCCCACTTTTTGCCTTCAATCTTGCGCCACCACAAATACTGCCCTACGCCCGTAATGAGCGCGATGACGGTAAAGAACCAGATTTGAAACTTGTTATAGTGCGCAATCTGATCGACCGGCAGGGCCATGTTGGAGACCTTCCCGAACAACTCTGCTACCTTGTTATAGACCGGAATGGACGTTGTGGCAATGACCTGAAACGCCGACAGACACAGAATGACAGCGCCCATGAACAGCCAGAATTCTTTGGTATAGACCGACGTCTCTTTCTCGTCGCTCGGAATATGTTTCCACTTCACGGTGGCCAGCACCACAGCCAGCACCACAAACACCAGCAAATAGACCAGCAGTTGACCCGACAAACCAAGGTCGGTAAACGAGTGCACGGAGGCATTGCCAAGAATCCCACTACGGGTCAGGAAGGTAGAATACAGAATGAGCAGGAACGTAGCGATGCTCAGGATAATAGCCGTTTTCAACCCCGTTGACGACTTTTTAGCAATCAGCATAGTATGTACCAACGCCACCATTACCAGCCAGGGCACATAAACTGCATTCTCGACGGGGTCCCAGTTCCAGTAGCCGCCGAAGTTCAGCGTTTCGTAAGCCCAGTAGCCGCCCATGATAATGCCGACGCCCAGTATTCCCGCGCCAAGGAGCGTCCAGGGTTGCGCGGGCCGAATCCAGGCCAGCGGTTCGTTGCGCCACAAACCGGCAATACAGTATGCAAACGGAATCAGCGTAAAGGCAAAGCCGAGGAACAGCGTGGGCGGGTGAATAACCATCCAGTAGTTCTGGAGCAGCGGATTCAGGCCGTTCCCGTCTTTAGGTACAAAGGACGGATTCATGGTAAAAATTGGAGCGTCGGGCATGGCTTCGGTCAGCAGCAGAAACGGCGACGAACCAAGTTTAAACACATCGCCGAAGACCACACCGAGAATCATGGACGCCAGAAACACCTGTACAAAAGCAAAAATGGCCATGACCGGAGCTTCCCACTTGCGGCCACTCGTCTGAATCAGGATGCCGCCCAGCACGGCGTTCCAGAACAGCCAGAGCAGAAATGAACCCTCCTGACCTTCCCAGAAACATGAGATCACGTATTGAAGCGGCAACGCTCTTGACGAGTGACTCCAGGCGTAATGGTACTCGAAATAATGGTTGTAGATAATCCAGTACAGACAAACGCCCACGCCCACTACAGCCGCGCCGTGTATATAAAACGCCCATCGGGCCAGCGTCCGCCAATCGTCCTTTTCTGGTTCCTCGGGATGTGCAGCGGCTTTGGGCGGCTTCCGCTTCGCGACTTTACCATTAAAAGAAACGGCCTCACCGGCGTAGGCCAGTTGCGGTTCCTCAACCGGTTGAGATTTGGCAACCCGCTTACCGAGGGCTGATATGAAATACGCCACCGTGGCCACCAGTGCCGTTACAAACGACAGGATGACGAAAAAGTGGCCGAGTTGTCCGACTGTTGTATGAATCATTGAGCGATAAGTCTATCGTGGTCTGAGTGAGAAGATAATTACTCAGGTATTTGGCGCTTCGTTCCGCTTTATCATGCTGACGAAGGAAGCATCTTTTTTACAACTACGTCCTATGTATTCAGCAAAGAGATGCTTCCTTCGTCGGCATGACAAAACCGGCTCATAGTTTCGCTGTTTTGGCCTCGTACTCGGTGGTCTCCAGCTTGCCGTTCTCGTATTTGGAGGGGCATTTGAGCAGGATTTTACTGCACTGGAAATGGTCGCCTTTCATGGCACCAATTACTACAATTTGCTCAGCAGAGCCAAAATCCTGCGGCTTGGGGCTATTGTAGATGACCTTCTCGGCAATGTTCTTATTGTCGATAAGCGTAAACTCGAAATGGTTGGGGTCAATGGCGGGATCGTAATAAACGTCCGTCACTTTTCCCTGCGCGTCTTTCTTAACCGTTCCTACCACGTGAACCTGCTCGTCGTTGCCATTTTCGGCCAGTTCCTGTGCCGTACCGAAGTTAGTGTAAACGCTTGCGTCGCCCGCCGTTGTGGCAATGATACCGATGGCGATAGCAATAACGATGATGCCGATGATGTGCGTGATTTTCATGTTCTTTCTGTTATGCTGATCGGAACGCCGAACCGGAAGGAAGCATCTTCGGTAACAGCAGTTGTTTATTAGCTACTGAATCTACTGCCAACGGGATGCTTCCTTCGTCAGCATGACAAAACGCTAAACCCCGACTGAGCCGGTACGTTGCTTCTCCTTTACTTCCTTTTCCAGTTTACCAATCTGCCGGTCAAGCCGGACGAGATACACGATAATACCGGCAAAAATAGCCGCAATAACCGCTACCACAACCCAGATTTTACCATCGGCCCGCATCCGGTCGGCCATTTCTACCCCGTCGGCTACGGGCTGTTGCGCCATAAGGTTTTGACTGAACAGCAGCAAAGTTGCTAATGGATATCTAACTGACGAAAGCAAGTGCATGGCATTGATAGACTACATGAGAATAACGCAAAAATACGCCGAATCATTCGATGGAACATGATTGGGTTTAGTCTTCCAGCACGGCCCGCACCCGGCGCGTCCTGATACGTAATTCGGTAATCCAGACGCCCAGCAGCGTCATTCCGATAATGGCCGGATAAAATACCATCCGCAGGTTATTATCCATGTCGTACTTACCAAAAGCCGGGTTGCCGCCATTGCCGGGGTGCAGCGAATCAGTCAGGCGCGGGATGATGAAAATAAGCGGAACGAACACCGCGAAGGCAAAGATATTGTAGACCGCTGAAATGCGCCCGCGTCGCTGCTCGTCATCGAACGAGCCGCGCAGAATCAGGTAGGCGAAATACATCAGCATCCCCACGGCCACACTGTTCAGTTTAGGATCGTTGGGCCAGGGTTCTCCCCAGGTGAAGTTAGCCCAGATTGAGCCGGTTACGCAGCCCAGAATACCGAAGAGAATAGCGGTGTTGGCAAACTCTACCGCCACCGTATCGTCGTTGAGTTTCCCCCCGCGCAGGTACCGAACCGAATACACCGCCGACGTCAGCAACAGCGTAATCATGCTGAACCAGAGCGGTACGTGAAACAGCACATTCCGAATACTCTCGTTCAGAATTGGCTGCCGGGGTACCGGCCCCAGCAACCCCCAGAAAATAACGTAGGTCATAATCGCCACCGCCAGCACTTTCCACCAGACACTTTTCATCTTCCGTAATTTCGATTTTCAACTCCGCCACAAGAACGGAAACAGCAGCCACGACAGGGTTAACACAATCATGTCGATGGCCAGAATCGTACCCACCTCGCCCCAGCTAACGCTCCGGTCGAGACCGTCCATGGCGTTTTTCGAGACCTTTAACAATAATAGCAACAACGGCAGCACAACCGGAAAACTCAGCACCGCCATCAGCGTAGCCGGGTTTTCAGCCTTACTGGCAATACCCGACACCAGCGTAAGCGAAGCGGCAAAGCCAACGGCCCCCAACGCCAGCGTGAGCAGATACAATGGCACATCGGCTACGGGGTTACCCAGCACAATACTGTACGTACTATAGCCTAACAACGCCAATACCCCCATCAGTGCCGTGTTGTACCCAATTTTTGCCAGAATTATCTGCTCCGGGCTGGCCAGTGTATAATAGTACAACTGCCGCCCCGCCCGCTCCTGCACAAAACTCTTCGCAATGGCATTAATCGCCGTAAACAGCAGAATAATCCAAAACAGCGTGTTCCAGACAATGGGCGTCAGTTGCCCGCGCCGGGCGTTGAAACTCAGGTAACAGACAAACACAGCCCCCACAATATAGAGCAACATGCCGTTCAGGGCGTATCGTTGCCGCCATTCCAGCAGAAACTCCTTACGAACCAACGCGCCCAACTGCCGTACCGATGCTGTCATGCCGCAAATTTACGATGCAACTGGTATTGCCCGGCAGACATAGACAGATATTGCGAAGAACCCAGGCTTGAGAAGAATCAGGAACGTTTGTGAGCCATGTTATTGCTTTGTGAAACTTTCAGTTGTAATCTTGCATTAATTAAACTGAATCTAAATAAAGATTGTCGCATCATACCGGCACCCAGAGCCATGAGCAAGCGCAGCGTAGCAGACCTAAAACAAGGCGAAAAGGCTATCATTCTGTCGTTTAACGATCAGTTGATGTCGCTCAAACTGCTTGAAATGGGCTGCCTGCCCGGAGCCGAGATTTGTCTGCACTGCAAGGCTCCCCTCGGCGATCCGATCTGTTTGAACGTGTCGGGCTATTGCCTGTCGATGCGCCGTTCTGAAGCAGCTTCTATTTTAATCGAGAATTAACGGGTTTTTCTGATCCGGCTTTTCAGTTGCTCCATCTGTCGGTCCAGACTGAGAACGGCAAAAGGAGACTGCAAACTGCCTTGAGTTCCCTCACCATCGCCCTCATTGGCAACCCCAACGCCGGCAAATCATCGCTCTTCAATCAACTGACGGGTCTGCGTCAGAAAACAGGCAATTTCGCCGGTGTTACCGTCGATAAAAAGTTTGGGACGTGGCCCCTCGACGCCCAGACCACCGCTACGGTCATTGATCTGCCCGGCGTCTATTCCGTCTATCCCAAATCCTTAGACGAGCAACTTGTTACCGATATTCTGGCTAACCCGGCCCATCCCGATTATCCCGATGTGGCGGTTGTGGTGATGGATGCGGCCAACCTGCACCGAAACCTCCTGCTCTTCACACAGATTGCTGATCTGGGCGTACCCACCGTGCTGGCCCTGAACATGCTCGACGTGGCCCGCAGTCAGCAGAAAGATATCAACAGCACAAGGCTGGCCATGTGGCTCGGTGTGCCGGTGGTACGCATCAACGCCCGGACCGGCGAGGGCATTGAGCAGGTCAAAAAAGCCGTATTGGGACAGATGGAGACCCCTACCCTGCCCGGCAAACTGTTTTTCGACCCTGCCGACGAAATTCCCGGGCTGATTGCCGGCACCAAAGAGAGATACGGGCTGAAGAATAATTATCTGGCCCTGCAATACCTCATTCAGCACGATGGCTTCACGTTCCTGAGCCATGAGCAACAGCTGGGTCTGGATGAGCTGATTACCCAGCATCAGTTCAGAGAAACCGAATTTCAGGCCAGCGAGACCATCACGCGTTACAAACGCATTGCCGCCGTTGTGGCCGATGCCGTTACAGACAAGCAGCCGGTGGGGCAGCAAACCTGGACGCAGAAGATTGACCGCGTATTGCTGCATCCGGTCTGGGGTTACGCCATTTTTTCCTTTGTGCTGCTGTTGATTTTCCAGTTGATCTTTGCCTGGGCGCAACCGTTTATGGACGCCATTGACACGGGCGTGGCCTGGCTGAATGGAGAGCTAAAAGCTAACCTGCCCCCCGGCCCGCTTACCGATTTGCTTACCGATGGCATTATGGCGGGCATTGGCGGGATTCTGGTCTTCATCCCGCAAATCGCTTTCCTCTTTTTGCTGGTTTCGCTGCTCGAAGAATCGGGGTATATGGCGCGGGTCATGGTCATTATGGACCGTATTATGCGCAGTTTCGGGCTGAACGGGCGGAGTGTGGTACCGCTGATTTCGGGCGTGGCCTGCGCTGTACCGGCCATCATGGCTACCCGCAGCATCGGCACCCGGCGCGACCGACTCATTACGATTCTGGTAACGCCCCTGATGAGCTGCTCGGCCCGGTTGCCCATTTATACTATCCTGATTGCGCTGGTTGTACCTGATGAGCGGGTGCTGGGGCTTTTTAATATGCAGGGGCTGGCTCTCATGTTCCTTTATCTGCTGGGTTTAGCGAGTGCGTTGCTGGCAGCCTGGGTGCTGAAGTTAGTCTTGAAAACCAAGGAGCGCGGCTACTTTATCATGGAATTACCCACG
>JBBRUB010000009.1:0-18029 GCA_038248175.1 Cytophagales bacterium
AGTGGTTGAGGTAATAGCGGTTATAGATGACCCAGGCGGCATATTCACTTTCAGATAGCAACGTCTGGTAGTCAGCCACGGTGGGCGTTTGCCAGAGCGGGCGGTGCAGAAACGCATCCACGGCGTCGGCATCGTCTAAATCAAGGTCATCGACCGGGTCGCTCATGACGGTATCAGTGTATTTGTGAATAATCCGTTGGGCTTCGGGTGAGAGGTCGTGCACGCGCAGTTCGCTGGCGAAGATGCGCGGCAGATTTTCGGCACCAGCCGGCGAATCCACGCTGGGTGGACTGTACCAGTACGCGGTGAGTTTCTTCCCGGCGAAGTCATAGCGGTCGCGCTTTTTGTAGCCGTAGTGCGTGAAAATCTTCTCGAACGAGGCTAAGCCGAGGTTTGGTACGCCCATGGTGCGGAAAGCAATGTGGTCGTTTTCTATTTCATCAGGCGAGGTGATGATGTCTTCGCTCATCATCGCGTCAAACACCCGCTGCACGTCGGGAACGCGCTCACTGTATCGGCGCATCAGGCCGTTGAGGACGGTAGTTAAGGTTTTCATGGTTCTTTTTTTGTCATCCCGACGGAGGAGGGATCACAAGTTTGGATGGTCAGATGGTTTATTCGACGCACGATCCCTCCTCCGTCGGAATGACAAACTACTGCCACTGACTTCTTGCAAGCAACACCTCGCGCCCGGTTTCAGCCTGTGTAATCCGGTGCAGATGGGCATCGGTATTGACGGGTGCCGATTGAACCAGGAGCTGGTCGTGCCAGTGGCTTTCGGTACGGTAAAGTACATCAAGTTCGGCTAATTCCCGCGTTTGCAGCGTGTTTTTGTCGGTTGCTTCGAGTAGCCACTGAATATACGCTACGTTGTTGACATGCCGATTCTGGTCGATGCTGAACCAGTTTACGGTAACGAGTATCTCCTGCTGGTTTAGCATTGGCCACGTTGCGGCCAGAAAATCGGGTTTAAGAGCCAGTTTTGGCTGAGGGATAATGTCTGTTGGAACGTTCAGTTCACGAATAAAACCCGGCAGCGGAGCCATTGCCCGTTTGGTCAGGTCAAACACGAGCCACGTACTGGTGGCTTCGGCCAGCACCGTATCGTCGTCGGCCAAAACACGAAAATCGCGATGGATAAAGTATTTCTCGACAAACGTCGGGTACGTTATCACCCGGACCGACTGGCCGTAGCGTGGGTAGCGGTGCATGTGCAGGCGAAACCGCATGAGCATCCAGCCCAAATTTTGCCGGGCCAGGCCGTCAATGCCAATATCATAGTCAATGGCGTTTCGGTTGGCTGATTCCTGCATCCAGTTCATCAGTGTTGGCACACTGAGCCGCCCGCTGGCATCGCACTCGTACCCGCGAACGGCGTAGGCATCCGTTTGTATGAAAGACATAGGGCAAAGGTAGCCCCGTGATGCGGCTACTTCGCCACCGGCAGGATGAGCTCGGCGGTGTTGCTGATGAAGGCCAGGCGTTTGCTGTCGGGCGACCATGACGGGGTGTTGATGGTACCCTGACCGCCGTACAGATACGCTATTACTCTGGGCTGACCTTTTCCTGAAATAGGCAGCAATCGCAGATAAACGTGCTTGTAAAACGGATGGTCGTCGGCTTTGACTTCTTCTTTCAGGAAGGACAGAAACGCAATCCATTTACCATCAGGCGAGATGTGCGGAAACCAGTCGTAGAACTCGCCGGTTGTAATGGCTTCCTGTTCCGTTCCGTCGGGTTTCATCCGGTAAATGAGCATGTTACCGGTACGGGCCGAGTTGAAATAGATGTGTTTGCCGTCGGGCGAATATTCGGGACCATCGTCCAGCCCTTTGGCGTCGGTCAGACGTTCTTCGGGACCACCGGCGGCTGGTACACGATAGATGTCGTAATCGCCGTTTCGCTGCCCCGTAAAAACCATAAATTTATTATCCGGCGACCAGCCGTGCAGGTACGACGGCCCGCGGGGCGTTACCTGCCGGGGGGTGCCGCCCGTGGCCGGAACGGTATAAATGATAGACCCGCCAAGTTCTTTCTGATCATTACTAAGCCCAAGTAACATACCATCGAAGGATAAGACGTGGTCATTATTATTCTTTTTGACCTCGCCCGTGTTCAGCACCGACTGCTGCCGTTTGGCCAGGTCGAACTGGTAAATCTGTCCGTCGCCGTTGTAGAGCAGGGTTTTGCCGTTGGGCGTCCAGTTAGGGGCCTGAATGGAGCCGGGTGCGGTATGAATTATCTTCCGATTGCCGGTTGTTACGTCCAGAATTTCCAGTTGACTGGCTAAATATTTCCGGTAGGGCGTCAGTGTTTCGGGAGCGGGTACGCTGATACGCACATCGCGGAAAACACCCTGCTCCAGCACGTCTTTATTGTGCGACCCAACAAACAGGCCCACATAGACCTCATTGCCCAGCGAAATATCCGTTACCTGTGCGATTGTGAATGGTTCACCAAACCGGGCCACGCGCATGGTGTACGTACTACCTTTCCGCTCCAGCTGGATAACGTCCGCCCCCATTATGTCTGCACGGACTTCTTCGGTCTGCCCTGCTTTGGTGCGCCGGAACTGCAGTCCCGTCAGTCCGTCGCCATGTACTACGGCGTTAACATGGGCTGCGTTGCTGTCGAGGCTGCTGCGCACCATCCAGCCAACTTTACGGTGCGGGTCGGCTCCCTTACCTACAAAACCCGCCCGTGTGTACAGAATAAAATCGCCGGTCATGCGCTTGTAGGCAAACTGAAACTCGTCGTGGTCGAACCAGACGTTATAGCCCGCGCCGGTGAGCGTGTAAGCCTGTGTTTTGACGTCGTAGCGGGCGGCACCCGGCTTTTTCACGCTTCCAACATCGCCGTGTCCGTCAAACACGCCCAGTTTCTGCGCAGTTAATGGGGTGAGTGTAGCCAGCAGAAGAAGCGTGAGCAGCGTTGGTCGGAGGTGTTTTCTTTTGTCCATAAACGAGAAATACGGCCAAAAGAGATTTCCTACTCTAAAAAGGGTAGCTGTACTCTGATAGAACGCGGTTTCGGCCAGACGGATACCCCAAAACAACAAGTCTGTACCAGGACGAACGGCGTTCCTGAAGTATCAGGTTGTCTTTTTCGACCCCTTAATCAGGCCCGCTACAAAAAGGATGATGACAGCCCCGGCAAATGCCGTTAGAATCTCACCGATAAGACTGGTATCGCCCCCAAAAATCAGCCGACCCACAAAGCCACCGGCAATACCGAGCAGAATCTGTACAATCAGCGAAAACGAGAATCGCTTAAATATGAGGTCGGCGAGCCAGCCAGCTACCGCACCTACCAGAATGGAAACCAGAAAACCCATACGAATAAAAAGTTAAGCGTGTGAACTGATACTTGACCACCATTTACGATGGCGATACAACTAACTCAACGCCAGTTTCATTGTTCATTCGCTCCAGCCAATGACCGACAGCATCCGGCCCGTTTGCCCGTTCTCAGCCCGGAAAGAAAAGTAATCGGCGTTGTTCAGCACCGTCGAGTAAGTTGAAACTTCAATCTGCGTAACCGGAATGCCGAAGTCGAGCAGCTGATGCTGATTGGCTGCTTTGAGATCAACAAATGACTGTTGCGTATTGGCATCTGTGCGGACAAACGGGTCGGCGAACTGCGCGGCAACGTCCTGCCCCACTTCAAACAAGCCTACGTCTATACAGGTACCCACGTAGGCGTAGCAATTGACGGGTTGGGTACCAAACTGCTGCTGCATCCGGGCGAGGGTTTTGGTCACTATGCCGCCCACCGTGCCGCGCCAGCCCGCGTGGATAGCCGCTACGGCGTGGGAATGACTATCACATATCAGCACCGGTACACAGTCGGCCACGGTAACGCCCACCATCAAGCCCGCCTGATTCGTAATTAGGGCATCATATCCCTCATGGTAACCCGGCAGTGTAGCGGTCAGAATTTCAGTGCCGTGTACCTGAAGTGAGGATACCAGTTGGTTTGCGTCGATACCGAGAGAGGCAAAGAAACGCCGACGGTTTTCGGCAACGTTTTCAGGAGCGTCGTCGGTGTTGGTACCGAGATTAAGTGACTGAAACGGAGCCGGGCTGATACCGCCGTGCCGGGTGCTTTCGGCGGCAATCAGGTTAGTAAAGGGCGAAAACGAAATCGGTATGTGGTACAAGCGGGTAATGGTTGGCGAATGCATCCGGTAAAGTTCGGGAATTATGCGGCTGACCGTTCGCTCAGTCGCCATTGGGTTTCAACCACTCATCCAATCAGAAAACCGTTCCGGTAGTTTGTAATACAAAGTACCGGTTGACGCCTATATCTTTGTTACACCAAACGGGAAGAACCCGGCTGGATAAACCAAAAAAACAAACACAATGAAAACGCTCATCACCACCCTCGCCCTGGCCCTTTCGCTGGCCACTGTTACCATCGCTGCCGATACCAATGCCATCGTCCGCCCCACTAAAGTAGCCCGCTATGCAAGCGGCATTTACACCACCGTAACCGGGAAATTACACGTATCGGTTGACAAACAGACTGGCGGCACCGTTGCCGTATCACTCAAAGATGCTAACGGCACCGT
This sequence comes from Cytophagales bacterium, assembly GCA_038248175.1. GTDB lineage: Bacteria > Bacteroidota > Bacteroidia > Cytophagales > Spirosomataceae > Spirosoma. The sequence goes on from JBBRUB010000009.1 coordinate 4,571, forward strand.
GCTGTTCACCCGCCGAATCGCCAGAAAAGATACGCAATTCCGCACACGCTTCGACCTATCCCAACTGACCGATGGAACCTACGAACTGGAACTAACTAACGGTGTTGACGTAACCCGCCAAACAGTCGTGATTGCTACCAAACTGGAGCGCACGGTACAAACGCAGATGGTGGCCAGCAACTGATGCGGGTCGCTCACCGCCCCCGCCCGCCGGACCCATACAGGTCCGGCTTTTTTTATGACATGACCCATATACCGTCGGTTTGCCGGGGTTTCGTAACATAGGCCGAGGGGTTTTGTTGTATATTTAGGAAATACCCAAAAGCTTATGACTGCTTCCTCTGACCTGACAACCCCTATAACCTGGAACAATTTAGCCACCGATACCGATTTTCGGACCGCCCTGGCCGATACGCTGTTGCCCTACATAAACACCTGCCGCTGGTTTGCCGGTAAGGCCCGGCCCCAAACGGGTTGTGCTATCAAAACCATGCACACCTTACCACTAAATGACAATGACGTAGCGTATCTGCTCATTGTCGAAGCGACGTACAGCGACGGTATTCCCGAAAATTACCTGCTGCCACTGGCATCCCTGCCGCCCGACTCGGCAGCTTTTGCCGATGTACCCGACAAAGGGCGTATCGCCGAAGCCACCATAGGCGGGCAGACTGGTCAGCTTGTCGATGGGATTTACGACGAACGATTCCGGGCCGTGCTGTTTAGAGGCATCTACCAGAACAAAATCCTGCCGCAAACCAACGGGCAACTGAATTTTCGCCGGGGCAAAGGTTTGGAAGACGGCGATGGCGAACTGACCTCACGGGTGCTGCCCGTCGATTCGAGCAACTCGGCCATGACATTCGGTGAGAAATACTTCCTGAAACTCTACCGAAAACTGTTCCAGGAAACCAACCCGGAGGTAGAGATGGTGGCTTTTTTGACCGACGAGAGCGATTTTTCGCATATCCCGGCGTTTGGCGGCAGTGTGGTCTGGCAACAGAACGGAGCGTCGGACGTAACGCTCGGCATGGTGCAGCGGATGGTGCCGAATGATAAAGATTCGTGGATGCAGACCGGCGATTATCTCAACGATTTCCTCTACGCCGTGCCTAACCGGATGTTCGCCATTCGTGAAGATGTATTTGATAAGGTCGAACTGCTGGGCAAACGGACCGGTGAGATGCACGCGGCCCTATACAAACCCGATGCCAACGCCGATTTTGCGCCCGAAGAGTTTACCGACGGCTACCGCGCGTTTATGGTCCGGCGGCTCGAAGACCTACTCGAACGCCGGTACGCCCTGCTGATCGACAACTACACCAAACTCGATGCACAGGCGCAGCGGCTGGCGTGGGTGTTTATGGAAGCGCGGGAGATTATCGACAACTTCATCGAAGAGTTCAAAACCCGCCCCATCGACTCCCGCCGGATCAGGATTCACGGCGATTACCACCTCGGTCAGGTGCTGGCCACGCCGGATGATTTTGTCCTGATTGACTTTGAGGGCGAGCCAGAAAGCAGCATCAGCGACCGCAAGATCAAGCACTCGCCGTTGAAAGACGTGGCCGGCATGATTCGCTCGTACCACTATGCCGTGAGTGCCAAACTCTTCACCGCCGACGAAACGCAGGACATTGACCCAGAGCATTTACAGCGCGTGTCGGACCGCTGGTTTTACCTCATGCGCGATACGTACCTGAACGCATATCTGGACGCCATCGGTACCCCACACCCGCTGTTCAAAAACAACAACGAAATCAACTTTTTACTCTTGCTGTATCTGCTAGAAAAAGCCGTGTATGAGCTTGGTTATGAGATCAGTTACCGGCCATCCTGGGTGAAAATTCCGCTTAAAGGCATTATCGACGTCGTACGCGAAATCGAGAAGATACGCCTGAGCGAAGGCGACGCCAAACCCCACGTGCCGATGCTCCAGACGGCCCTGCTTAAGCCCGAGAAAACCGCATCTTAAAAACCGTATCTTAGTGTTATGGAAACGCCCAGACTCGAAATCACCCGGCTCGACCAGCTCGACCGTACCCAGCAATACACCTACGCCGACTACCTGCAATGGCAGATCGAAGACCGGCTCGAACTGATTCGCGGCTACATCTATGAGATGGCCGCGCCTAACCGCCGTCACCAGCGCATCTTGGGAAACCTGTTTGTCAACACGGCCAATTACCTGAAAGGCAAAACCTGTGAAGTGTATCAGGCTCCATTCGATGTCAGGTTGCCGCGCCACAACCGTAAGGCTGACGAAAAAGTCTTTACCGTTGTGCAGCCTGACCTGTGTGTCATCTGCGACCCTGAAAAACTCGATGACGCAGGTTGCATAGGCGCACCTGACTGGGTGGTGGAGGTCCTCTCGAAGGGTAACAGCAAGAAGGAGATGAAGGCCAAATTTGCCGCTTACGAGGAAGCGGGCGTTCGAGAGTATTGGGTCGTGCAGCCCGAATACAGCAACGTACTGGTTTATGCGCTGGAAAATGGCCGGTTCATGGCCCACCCCACACTCACCGACGACGACATAGCCGCTACGCCAACCATCTTCCCTGAACTGACAATCAACATTGCCGAGCTATTTGCTGATTAACTCCACGCTAAAGGTTCAACCGGTACTGTCTTCGGCGATAAGTAATTCTCTCCTGTCATAACTCTCTTCCCGTGAATTCATTCCAGAACGCCGTTGTGCTGATTACCGGGGCCGGGTCGGGCATTGGCCGGCAACTCACCATTCAGGCCGCTGCCGAGGGTGCCAACGTCCTCGCAACCGACGTAAACGAAGCGGGACTGGCCGATACTAAACTGCTTGCTGCCGGTGCCGTAACCACAGCCCGGCTGGACGTAGCAGACCCCAACGCCATCAAAACATTTGCCGCCGAAACCATCCCGACGCTGGCGGGGCGCAAACTAATTCTGGTCAACAATGCGGGCGTAGGGCTGGGCAGCGGTCCATTCAGCACAACCGATCTGGACGATTTTGAGTGGCTGCTCAACATCAATCTCTGGGGCGTTATCCGTATGACCAAAGCCTTTCTACCGTACATGGAAGAGCATCAACAGGGTCATATCGTCAATATTTCCAGCGTGTTCGGGCTGGCGGGCGTCATGCATCAGTCGGCCTATTGCACGGCCAAATTTGGCGTTCGGGGGTTTTCGGACGTGCTGCGGATGGAACTACTCGATACGCCCATCCAGGTAACGTGCGTACATCCGGGTGGTATCAAAACCAATATCGCCATGAGCGGTCGCATCGGCACGGGCGGGTTCGTGACCGAAGCCATGCACAGACAGGGGGCGGCCAGTTTCGAGAAAGCCGCCCGTACTACGCCCGAGCAGGCCGCCCGCATCATTTGGAACGGCGTTCGTAACAACAAGGCCCGTATCCTGATTGGAGCCGACGCCCGGCTGTTCGAGTGGCTCACCCGGACGTTTCCAACGGCCTACGTGCGGCTGCTGAAGCGACAAATCGAGCGGATATTCAGTACCGAAGGCTGATGGCTTGTGGGCGTAATTTCTAACTTTACACCCTTGAGCGTGTTGAGTATAGGTACGTAACCGATTCCCCCAACCTAATGGCAAAGAAGACAACTCCCCCCGAATTGACATCCGATTCTACGAATACACCCAAGCCTGCTTTAAAAAAAACGGCTCCTAAGAAAATGGCATCCAGTACTCCACAGACCGCCGATAGTATTGTGTCGGCCATGCCCGCAGTGTCTGGTTCTATCCCCCAAACGCCTGAATCCGTCAGTCCGCCACCCGCCGGGTCCGGCCCGTATTCGTGCTTTACTGATTTCGATATTTATTTGTTCCAGTCGGGCAAGCACCAGCGGCTATACGAGAAGTTTGGCTCGCATGTGGTGGAATACAACGGCATTATCGGGACGTATTTTGCCGTTTGGGCACCCTCTGCCAAATACGTATCAGTCATCGGCAACTTCAACGGCTGGGACAAGGGCAGCGCGTCTATGAACGTTCGGTGGGACTCGTCGGGCATCTGGGAAACATTCGTTCCGCACGTGGGCAGTGGCGAATCATACAAATATTTCATTGTCCACGAAGGAGGGCGCGAACTCGAAAAGGGCGACCCTTACGCCCATTTCTGGGAAGTACCACCCAAAACGGCCTCTATTGTCCGCGATACGTACTACGAATGGAAGGATCAGGACTGGATGAGCAACCGAGCGGAGAAAAACGCTCTGAATGCACCTTTTTCGGTCTATGAAGTCCATCTGTCGTCCTGGAAACGGGATCCTGGTAACCCCGACAGGGAGCTGAGTTACGGCGAAATTGCCGACGCACTCGTACCCTACGTACAGGACATGGGCTTCACGCACGTAGAGTTTATGCCGGTCATGCAATACCCCTACGCGCCGTCGTGGGGTTACCAGATTACGGGCTACTATGCACCGAGCAGCCGCTTTGGCACCCCGCAGGATTTTATGTCTCTCATCGAGCGGCTCCATCAGGCAGGTATCGGTGTTATCCTTGACTGGGTACCCAGCCACTTTCCGGGCGACGCCCACGGGCTGTACGAGTTCGACGGGTCGCACCTGTACGAATATCCCGACCCGCGCAAGGGTTATCATCCCGACTGGAAAAGCTATATTTTCAATTACAGCCGCCCCGAGGTTCGCTCGTTCCTGCTTAGCAATGCGCTATTCTGGCTCGACCGTTGCCACGCCGACGGTCTGCGGGTCGATGCCGTAGCGTCGATGCTGTATCTGGATTATTCGCGGAACACGGGCGAGTGGGAGCCGAACGTTTTTGGCGGGCGCGAAAACCTCGAAGTCATCTCGCTCATTAAAGAACTGAACGAAGCCATTTACCTGAACTACCCCGACACGCAGACTATTGCCGAAGAATCAACGGCTTTCCCGGGCGTGTCGCGGCCCGTGTTTACGGGTGGTTTGGGCTTCGGTATGAAGTGGATGATGGGCTGGATGAACGATACGCTGCGGTATTTTGAGCGTGACCCGGCCTTCCGAAAATTCCACCAGGACGAGCTGACATTCAGCACGGTCTATGGCTTTACGGAAAACTTCATGCTGCCCCTGTCGCACGATGAAGTTGTGTATGGCAAGAAGTCGCTGGTGCGGAAAATGCCAGGCGACGAATGGCAGCAGTTTGCCAACCTGCGGCTGTTGTTCAGCTATATGTTCACACACTCCGGCACCAAACTGCTATTTCAGGGCGGTGAGTTTGGGCAAACCGCCGAGTGGAAATTTGATACCAGTCTCGATTGGCACCTGCTCGATTACGCACCCCACAAAGGCATGGCCGCCTGTGTGAAAGCCCTGAATCACCTGTACAAAAACGAACCGGCTCTGTACGAGAAGCAGTTCTCGCCCGATGGCTTCGAATGGATCGAGACCAACGACCGTGAAAACAGCGTCATCACCTACGTTCGCAAGGGAAACAACCCCAGAGATACGTTGCTGATTGTGCTAAATATGACACCCATACCGCGTAATGGCTACCGCATTGGTGTACCGATTTCAGGCCTGTACAAGGAGATTTTCAACTCCGACACGAAAGAGTTTTATGGCAGTGGCGTTGTCAACCCCAATACCATTGGCAGTGAAGTTCAGACCTGGCAGGGCCGCGAGCAGTCGCTCAGCCTGAACGTGCCACCGCTGGGGGCTACGGTGCTGAAGGTAGTTTAAAAATTTGTCATTAGCTGCGCGTCATCAGGTGGTCATCTATTGTCATTGATAGCTTTTATACTGAGTAACGCGCAGCTAATGACAGTGAATGACTATCCAATGACACGCAGCTAATGACAAAGGATGACTAATTTTGCCCGCATGAAGAAAATGTTGGCGGTGCTGACCGCGTTTATTACCAGCCAAACCTTTGCTCAGTCGCCGGTTTCGGCCCGTTTGCAAAGTGGCTATGATCTGGGTATGGCCTACTCAACAGGAAATTACAATCCCTCAGGGGCCTACTATCAACTCATTAACATTGGCGACCGAAAGCTCTTCGCTGTGGGCTGGAACATCAGGCTGGGTGCGTTCTACGGCGACAATCTGAACTACTACACGGCCCCTGCCCGGCTTACCCGCGAGAAAACAGGTCTTTCTGCCCTCGGCGCACCTCTCGTTGTTCGCAATATTGACACCATTCGGTATGATTATGTGACCATGACCTCGGCCAATGTGGGCGTTCGGGCGCAGGTTAACCTGGGCCGATTAACCATTGGAGCCAGTGCCGATCTGCTTGGTCTGACGTTCGGCAAAAAACGCATTGGCCGCTACAAATCTTCGACGGGGCAGTACCCCATTCAGGGTATCTCGGGCAAGGATTCGATCAATGTTCCCTTTCAGGGGGCCAGTGCGTTCCAGAGTTCCAGACCCAGCACACTGAACATCCGGCTCCTTGCCGATAATGACATCGGTACGCTATCAACAGAGATTTATGCCCGGTATAGTATCAGCCAGCGGTTCGGTATCAAAGTCGGCTACCAGTTTCTGACTACCGAAATGACGGTAGCCACCCGCGACGTTATTGCCGACAACAACCGCTTCCGCCATCGGGCCAACATGGCGTATATCGCCGTTACGTTGCCAGTCTTTAATTAAAGAGATAAAGAGCGAAAGTTACTAACGCACCACTCAACTGGCATCAGCAACTTTCGCTCTTTACCACTTTCACTCTTTGAATTATGCTTCCACCGGCTTCAGATCGAAATACGTCTTATAGATAGCTGCACCGACGTCGTTGATACGGATTTGCAGGTCGTCTAAGTACTGGTGCAGCCCCACTTTGAAAATGTCAGTGGCTTCGGCAAACTCGATGTCGGTACGCAGTTTGGCCAGGGTCCGCTCGGCAGGGTTGGCGAAACCAACGGTGGGGTTATTGCCCGAAATCTCGTACAGCGACAACTCGGCCTGCCGGATGCAGTGAGCAATGGCACGCGGAAACCGGCGGTCCAGCACCAGAAACTCCATAATGCTGGCGGGCGTAAGGCTCCGGTGCTGCTGTCGGTGCATATTGTACGCACTCACGGATTTCAGCACCGCCGACCAGATCATCAGGTCGATGGTGGTACCGACCGACTCAACGTCGGGCAGGAGCGTAAAATATTTGACGTCCAGGAAGCGTGAGGTTTTATCGGCCCGTTCCAGAAACCGGCCCATCCGCCCAAAATGCCACGCTTCGTTGCGGGTAATAGTGGCGTCAATGATGCCGTAGAAAAGTTGGGTACTGTTGCGGATTTCGGTGAAGAACTGCTGCGTCTGACTTTCTTCCCACGCCCGTTTGGGAGCCGCATCGCGCACCATCATGTAAAACTGATTGAGATGTTCCCACATCTCTTTCGAGATCACCTCACGGATGGTGCGGGCGTTTTCGCGGGCGTTACTCAGGCAGGCCACAATCGAGTTCGGGTTGCGCTTGTCGAAGGTCATGAAGTGAATGACATTCTCGCGGGTGGGCTTGTCGTAGAATTTTTTGAACAGGTGATCGTCGGCGGTGGCAATGAGCAGCGGTTCCCACTGTTCGTTAACATTGGGCGGCAGGTCGAGGGCCAGGTTGAAGTTCACACTCATGAACCGGGCGTAGTTTTCGGCCCGCTCAATGTAGCAGTGCATCCAGTAAACAGAGTTGGCAACGCGGCTCAGCATAAATTGGGGGTTGTATTGGCGATGGGTGATCGACAAAAATAAGGTTTCGGGGGTATTTCGCAACAGATTTTACTGCAAAGGCGCAAAGCGAAGCGCGAAGACAGCAAAGAAAAATTAGCGAACTTCGCTTTTTCTTTGCGTCTTTGCGGTAAAAAAGCGCTCAAATGTTTAAGCAAACCCTGTTCCTGCTAATGGCCGTTGCTACCATAGCCACCGCCAAGCCGAAGCCATCCGGCAAACTCTACGAAATACGGGTGTATCACCCCATGCCGGGCAAATACGCCGAAATTGTGGACCGCTTCCGGCAGTACACCACCAAGCTCTTTGCCAAACATGGCATGGAAAACATTGGCTACTGGACCCCCACCGACACCACGAATCAGGAACTGGTCTATATCCTGGCCTACCCCAGCCGAGAAGCCCGCGAGGCATCCTGGCAGGCATTTGGCAACGACCCGGACTGGAAAGCCGTAGTGGCCAAAACCCAGGCCAACGGTAAACTCGTTGAGCGCGTCGATCAGACGTTCATGACCGAATCGCAGCTTTCGCCCATCATCAAAACCGGCGTAAAATCACCAGTTCGTACGTTTGAACTGCGTACCTACACCGCTGCCCCTGGCAAACTGACCAACCTGCTCGCCCGTTTCCGCGATCATACTATCGGCCTGTTCAGCAAACACGGCATGACGCACATGGGCTACTGGATCACGACCGATGCCGATGGTAAACAACCTAAGCTGATCTACATGCTGGCCCACCCCTCCGAAGCCGAAGGACGTCAGCATTTCAAGGGTTTTGCCGCCGACCCCGCCTGGGTTCAGGCCCGCGACGCATCGGAAGTCAACGGGAAACTCACCGAAAAGGTAGAATCGCTCTACCTCGCTCCAACAGATTATTCGCCAATCCGGTAAGTAACGTAGTGGGTGCAACAACATAAAAGAAGTCTGGCTATAGAAAAGCTGGTATCAGTTTTTAATTTATGTAGGCCAGTTTCATAGTTCACGTTAGATAGACATCGTACATCAAAAAAGCCTTCCAGAAGATTCTGGAAGGCTTTTTTATAATTGAGGACACTGACGTTACATATTGCCACCGCTCCACATAAAGAATTTAGGATTATCGACGTAGGGCGAAATATTATCGTTGTTGATAATCAGGACGATAAAGTCAATCAGCGGCACGATACCGAAGATACCGCCACAGGTCAGGATGTAGCCTACCCAAGTCAGCGTTTCGGTACCCAGATACAGCCGGTGAATACCCAATCCACCCAGAAACAGGTTTAATAATAGGGCCGGAACAAACTCTTTGTTGGCTTTGACACGGGCAGAGCCGGTCAGACCCGCCGTGAGTTGTTCGCTCTGGAGCAAATCAGCACTGACGGCATTCAGGCTAATGTCGTCGCTCTGGGCCATAAGCTGCTCAATCTGCTGGTCGTCAATTACATAGACCGATACATCTGCAGCGCGGGCGGTCAGAGCTGCTACGGTGAGGAAGCAGAAAAGGAGGATTTTTTTCATGAATATAAAGAAGTAAGTAGTTAGCGGCCAAAATTACGGCTTGCGGTCATATATCAAGCATTAGTCCAAAAAAAAGCGACGTGCATCTGGTACACGTCGCTTTCTCCGCTCTGTTCTGTATATCTGATAAATTTTCTATCAGAAACACGTACTAATCGATAGAGAATTTGTCAGATGCGCACTTCATTACTTCTGCGCCACTTCTTTCAGCCTCGTAATGTCCATATTCCACAGCATAAACGAGTAGATATCGGCGGTGGTTTCGATGTTCTTTTTAGTATTGCTCGCGCCGTGGCCGGAGTTTACGTCAACCCGGATCAGCACGGGGTTGGTGCCCTTGTAGTTCTCCTGCAACGTAGCTGCATATTTGAATGAGTGGGCCGGTACTACGCGGTCATCGTGGTCGGCGGTGGTGATGAGCGTGGCGGGGTAGTTGATACCGGGTTTGACGTTCTGAATGGGCGAGTAGGCATAGAGTGTTTTAAACTCGTCGGGGTTGTCGCTGCTGCCGTAATCGGCAATCCAGTTCCAGCCGATGGTAAACTTATGAAACCGGAGCATATCCATAACACCCACCTGCGGAATGGCCACCCGGAACAAATCGGACCGCTGATTAATGACCGCGCCCACCAGCAAACCACCATTCGAGCCACCCTGCGCGGCCAGTTTATCGGCACTGGTGTAGCGTTGGGCAATCAGAAACTCGGCAGCGGCAATGAAATCGTCAAATACGTTCTGCTTTTGGGCTTTCATACCCTGCTCGTGCCATGTCTCACCGTATTCGGAGCCGCCCCGCAGATTGGCCTGTGCATAAATACCGCCCTGTTCCAGAAACGGAATCCGTAGGGGACTGAACGCGGGCGGCAGGCTGATGTTGAAACCGCCGTAGCCGTAGAGCAGCGTTGGGTTGGTACCGTCCATTTTCAGACCTTTTTTGTAGGTCACGAACATGGGCACGCGGGTGCCGTCTTTGCTGGTGTAAAAAACCTGCTCCGTTTCATAGTCGGTAGGTTTGAAATCGACCTCCGGCGCGCGGAACACGCTGCTTTCCTTCGTGGCAATGTCATACCGGTAAATGGTAGGCGGAAAGGTGAACGAGGTGAACGTATAGAACACGAATTTGTCGTCTTTCTCGCCCCCGAATCCCCCTGCCGAACCAATGGCGGGCAACTCGATTTCGTTTTCGAGTTTACCCCCGTAGCTATGGACATACACCCGCGAGGTTACGTCTTTCGAGTACTCCACGAAGAGTTTGCCCCCAGCGGCCTGCACGTCAACGAGTGGTTCAGGTTTTTCGGACAGCACTACGCTCCATTTTTTTGTGGCGGTATTGTAGCGGGTAATTTTGGTGTTGGGCGCGTCGGCGTTGGTTTCAATGAGCAGGTCGGCCCCATCATTGTCCAGGACGCCGTATTTATCGTTACCCGGCTCGGCCACAACTGGCATAAACTGGTCTTTGGCGACTTTACTGTCCATAAAAAACAGCGCGTTGCCATCTTTACCCTTGCCCCGGTCGCTGATGGTCAGTAGAGCAAACCGCTCATCGTCAGTAGTGCCAACGGTATGGAACCGCTGCGGATTTTTGGGGTCTTCATACACCAGCCGGTCCTGACTCTGGGGCGTGTTGACGGCATGAAAGAACACCTGATGGTTCTCGTTTTTAGCGGCCAGTGCCGAGCCGTCTGGTTTGGGGTAGCGGCTGTAATAAAAGCCGTTGCCCTGCCAGGCCGCACCAGACACCTTCACCCACTCCAGCGTTTCGGGCAGGTACTGCTTCGTACTGAGGTCCATAATACGGTACTGTTGCCAGTCGGAACCACCTACCGACGTACCGACAACGGCGTACTTTCCGTCTTTGGATAGGGAAAACGCGCCCAGGCGGGTGGTACCATCGGCAGAGAATTTATTGGGATCTATGACTACTTCGGGCGTACCGTTTAGCCCTTTCTGCCGGTACAGCACCGACTGATTTTGCAACCCGTCGTTTTTTGAGAAATAGAACCAGTCGCCTTTTCGGCTCGGGGCCGAGTATTTGGGGTAATCATAGACCTGCTCCAGCCGGTTCTGTAGTTGTTTTCGGTACGGGATTTTGGCCAGATAATCGAACGTGACTTTATTTTCGGCTTTGACCCACTCGGCGGTTTCGGCGGAGCGGTCATCTTCGAGCCAGCGGTAGGGATCGGCAACGGTGGTGCCGTGATACGTATCTGCCTGATCGGTTTTTCGGGCAACGGGGTAGGTAAGCGGGGCGCTGATCTGGGCCAGCAGGGCGGACGAACTCAGCATAAGCAAACAGGAAATTGAAAGGGCAAAACGCATATCGGTACGGGATAACAGGATGAAATGCTTTTGAAACCACGAAGTTCGGTCCGGCAGATTAGAAAGACAACCCCCATTCGCCTAATCTACTTTCGAGATTGATTTACTTGCATATTCAGGAAATAGGCTGCTCATTTACAGGATTTTGTTTGCTTTCTCGCCCTACTCCATGACACTACCTGTACGTCTTTTTCTGCGATGGACACTGGCCTTTTGGTCTGTATGGGCGGGGGCGGTACGGGCGCAGCCAATCTCATCGGCCGATCCTACACCGTTCCGAATCGACCCCATTGGCGTGAACGATGGACTCACGCAGGGGTCGGTTTATTACATGCTTAAAGACAGCCGGGGCTTCATGTGGTTTGGTACGCAGGATGGCCTGAACCGGTATGATGGTCATCACTTTCAGCCCTACCGTCCGGTGCTTACCAGTCAGGGATTGCCCAGACCCGGCAGTATTCGGGGTATCAACATCTTTGGTATTATTGAAGACCCCAACGGCAACCTCTGGATTGGTACCGAAGAGGGCCTGAACCGCTACAATCGGCTCACCGACCAGTTTGAGTTCATTCGCCAAAATACATCCGACACGCAACGCACAACGAGCCGGACACTACCTTTCTACGTCGATGAAACCGACCTGCTGTACCTGAGCGACACCGAAGGGCTGGTGCGCTTTGCTTACCAAACCGGCAAAAAAACCGTGCTTGCTGCCGATCTGCGCCCTACCAAAGAATATGACTTGCAAAGCTCGACAGTACGTACACCCGCAGGCGATATCTGGCTCCATGCTCCCAAAGGGCTGATGCGCTATAATCTCAATGACCGCTCTATATCGTACTATTTCAGCGATCAACCTGGCAACAGAGCGGGACCGGTTCAGGCCGTATTTTCGTTTTTTGTCGATGCCGATAACATCGTCTGGATTGGTACTACCGACGGCCTGATTCGGTTCGATTACCGTACCAGAACGTATCAAACCTATTCAATGGCGGGTACGGGAGCCGTGGGGGTCATTTATAGCATTGCCTCTGATCAGCGTGGCCGACTTTGGCTGGGCACACAACGTAACGGGGTTTTGTATTTTGACAAACGGGCGCGGCTTTTTGGCCATGTCAGGCAACCTTCCAGTAACAACAACCGCCCCCTGACCGACTTTGAAATCAGCAAAATTTTTGTCGATGACATAGGCATCGTCTGGGCCAATGCTGACCCCAATGGACTGGTTCGCATCATACCCGATGCGTTCATTTTTGGCGGATTGAACAAGCAGCAAATGGCCAGCCAGCCGCCCGACCGAACGCTGAGTAACTACACCATTCGCGGATTTATGGAGGAGCGGTTCGATCGCATCTGGATTGCCACCGCCAATGGTATCGACGTACTAAACCCCCGCACCAACCGCATTACGCAGCGGTTTCTGACCAATGCCGAACGCAGCGACGTACCGAAGCAAACAATTGTGAAATGTCTGTACCGCGACCCAAAACGGCGTATCTGGGTGGGTATGCCGGGTGGCGTACTTGCCTACCAGCCCGAAAGTGAGACGTTTCTGCCCATTCGCTTCGACTCCGACAGTAGTTTGCTGGTGAATAATTACGTTCGTAATCTGGTCAGCCTGTCGGATACCATGCTTGTTGCGGCTACCGAAGCGGGGCCGTATCTGCTCAATACCCGTCAGAAACGCTGGACCAAGCTGCCGCATCTATCGGGGACGAACATCTTCAGTTTATGGTACGACGCCCCAGCCCGGCAGCTTTGGGTGGGTTCGTTTCTGAATGGGTATTTCTGTTACCAGCTTCCCGATACCCTGCACGACGGCAGTAAACTTCGCCCCTGGCGGCTGCTCAAATCGGGTCTCGGTGGCTCTACAGTGCTGCACATTCGGCCCGACGTCACTAAAAAAACGCTTTGGCTGGCCACCGACCGGGGGCTGGTGGCCCTGAAACCACAGTCAGGCCGGAGTAAACTATACGCCGAAGCCCA
>JBBRUB010000010.1:0-17492 GCA_038248175.1 Cytophagales bacterium
AACGACGATACCCGCAGAACCGCCGTTCTGGAGAGCGTGTCAATAATCTGGACCGACAAATTGGCCCTATGGTCGGCTTCCTGATGGTAACGTCGGTTCATAACAGCCCGGAAACCCGTCAGTGTGGGGCAGCGCAAGGTTTTGGTCCCCGTAGGTGTGTCGTCAGAAAGCTGGCTCGGCAGACGGTAGGTAATTTTAGCTGAGTCTGCCGAGCCAAACCAGGCCGCATAGTAGTCGGCAAACTGCACCATACTCCACTGCCGTCGGCCTGTCAGGTTATCGCCATCAGAGCCGGTACGATCAGCGTCCATCAGTTCGCGGTGGAGGTCAGCCACAGTACGGCCATTGATGCTGAGCAGTTCCGTACCGCGCCTAAGGCTGGTGTCAGCCGATGCGTTATGACTGATAAAATACCGGTTGCCCACCTGCCGGATGTAAAAGGGAATGAACCGGGCAGACTTTCCAGCCCATGCCCTGCGGTGGTTGATATTGGTATGGCCGTCTTTGAGCGCGTTGACGAGCGGGCTGACGTGCCGGAAAAACGTCAGGTAGTTCATGGGGCTGGTTAGGCCGTTGTAGAGTGAGTCATAGATTTGCTCCATCCGGTCCCGGGGCGTGTAATGGCCCAGGCCCGGATGGAGCAAATCAAGTTTACGTTTCAGGTAACTAAGGTCTTCGTGGGTTTGGCTGGTGGTAAGCAACTGAGCCGGGGCGGAGTGGGAGTTAAAGGCAATGACAAAACTCCAGAGCAAGAGGATTTGACCAATGTTCTTCATGTACAGTCACAGTAGGTAAGCCGGTTTCTAAACAGGCTTTTGTTTGACTGGTGAAGATAAAAATTGACCCAACTATTTGCAAGCTATTTTGTTTAAAGCGCACGAATATTTCGTATTCGCCTGGTTTGGCAGGTATTCCATCTTCGAAAGGGTCCGAATCATCAGGTATGGTTCAGTACTTTTTTTCTGATGCCGACGAAGGAATAATCTCAATTCAGCATCTATCGTTAAACAATGAGGTTCTTGAGAATGAGAGCAAACTGACCCTGCATTTTTACCCGTTTCTTTTAGCTGAACGAATCGCGACAATTAAATGTATATACATCAAATACACTTGTAACAAACAAACTTACCGACAATCCCTTTAAATAAATATGAAAACGCTTATCAATGGACTGCATCACGTTACAACGCTCGCAGGTGACACCCAGCGCAACGTCGATTTTTACACTGACCTCATGGGCCTGCGACTCGTGAAGAAAACCGTAAACTTCGACGCGCCCGATGTGTATCATCTCTATTATGGCAACGAGGCTGGTTCGCCCGGCACTATCCTGACGTTTTTTCCCTACGGTAGCGACTTGCCACGCGGGCGCAAAGGCGTGGGGCAGTTAACATACACAGCCTTTTCGGCCCCTGTAGCGTCCATGCAGTTCTGGATAGAACGCCTGCACGAGCGTAGTATTCCGTATTCCGGACCGTACAAACGCTTTTCGGAAAGCTACCTGCAATTCGAGGATTATGACGGTGCGGGTATTGAACTTGTCTTCAGCCACGACGATCAGCGGCCCGGCTGGGAAAACGGCCCAGTTTCAGCTGAATTCGCCATTCGGGGTTTCCATACCGTAACGCTAAACGTGCAAAATCCTGACCGGACCGTGCAACTCCTGACCGATATTATGCAGCATAAACTGATAGGAGAGGAGCCTGGCCGGATGCGCTTCAGCGCGGGTGTAGGTGGTCCCGGCAACTTCGTGGATGTGCAGATTTCTCCAACAGGCGTCCGGGCGTTGCAGGGCGCGGGGTCAGTGCATCACGTAGCGTTCTCAACCGACTCCGACGATACTCAGCGAACCATTCGTGAGCAGTTGATGCAGGCTGGTTTTCAGCCAACAACCGTGCAGGACCGGCAGTATTTCCATAGCATCTACTTTCGCGAGCCGGGTGGCATTCTCTTCGAGAT
Organism: Cytophagales bacterium; assembly: GCA_038248175.1. Taxonomy (GTDB): domain Bacteria; phylum Bacteroidota; class Bacteroidia; order Cytophagales; family Spirosomataceae; genus Spirosoma. The sequence goes on from JBBRUB010000010.1 coordinate 1,960, forward strand.
TGCCACCAACCCGCCTGGATTTACCGTCGATGAGCCGCTGGAGGAACTGGGCCAGAACCTGAAACTTCCTCCACAATATGAATCGCTCCGGGCCAGTCTCGAGCGGGCGTTACCGGTAATCTCGTAAACCACACGGCTCAACCGTACCGAAAAACCGTGGTGAACGCGAAAATTTCTCTTTGTTTAATACTCTCCTGACATGATACACGATCCCAATCATTTTCTGACGGCTGGCAGACCGCTCGATGAAGCCGAAAAAGTAATGGTGCTGGTGCATGGCCGGGGCGGTTCGGCGCGGGACATTCTCTCCCTGGCCAACCATATTAACGACGACGGCTTTGCCTTCGTGGCCCCGCAGGCAACCGGCAACACATGGTATCCATATTCGTTTCTGCGACCGACGGAGGAGAACGAACCCTATCTCTCTTCAGCGTTACAGGTCCTGGCGGGCTGGCGGGCGCGGCTACAATCTGATTATAACTTCAAATTCCTGCAGATGTACTGGCTGGGCTTTTCGCAGGGAGCCTGTTTATCGCTCGAATTTGTCGCTCAAAATGCGGTTGAGTACGGCGGTGTATTTGGCCTGAGCGGTGGCCTGATTGGTCCCAACGGTAACCCACATCAATACGGAGGTTCGTTTGATGGAACTCCGATTTTTCTGGGATGCAGCGATGTTGACCCGCACATCCCGAAGGCTCGGGTGCTGGAATCGGAGCGGGTATTGCGGGATATGGAAGCGAACGTGACGACGAAACTTTACCCAAATTTTCCGCACTCAATTCACGAAGACGAGCTAAACTTCGTTAATTTACTAATAGCCGGGGGCTGATTCTGGCCAAACATAACCGGCTACTTTAACTGCATTACTATGAGCCAATACATGGTTGAATTTGACTTGCCCGATGTAATGGACGAAGGATTTGCCAACCGAATTCCCGCCCAGCGATTGAAAGCAGAAGAGATGATGGAGTCTGGTTTTTTACTTTCTTATTCGCTTTCCGTTGACCGTCAAAAACTCTGGTGCATTTTCAAGGCCGATTCAGAACTGGAGGTGATGGAGTCGATCTCCGAATTCCCGCTTATCAAGTATATGACTCCCATGATTACCGAGCTGATGTTCCATAATATGGTGGCCGCCCGAATCCCACTCTTCTCCCTGAACTGATTGTTAGGCCCTTCTCTGGAAGGGCTTTTTTCTTTAGTCTTCTACTTCCGTTCGTGCTTTTTTCATTTTTTGAGACGACACTATCTAACAGGTTGAGTACTACGTTATGCCTAACCTCTGCCTGCATTACGTTTTATACAACCGCCCTATGCCGGGACCGGCCTACCCTTTTTGATTGGTCAACTTATTGGCCTTGTTTTTGCTATACAATTTAGTGAGACTCACGTTGATTTATCTTTTTGAACTCAACTCCTTGTGGGTCAGCCCAGCTTTTTTGTGTCATATTTATACTTGTGATACCCCGCTATTTTGCCTGTATCTTTGTGAAACTTCGCACTGACATCCTGTCAGTTTTTCACTGAAAACATGCAAGTAACCGGGGTAAAAGTGGTTACATACGGACGCAACTCCCTGATAATCAGTTTCACGTGGAACACTTGTTTTCCTCAGATTTGACCCAAAAACCGCTCAACAATGACGCCCAACATTCTCTTGTGTCAGTCAGAAAATGAACTCAAAAAACGCTTTGAGAATGACTTCATTGCCCACATCGATGGCAGCAAAAACTCGACACTACGACAGTTTTACGAAGCCGTGGAGGACGTTCTGGAGATACCGAATTTCGGGCGGACACTTGACGATCTGAACGAAGCGCTAAACGATTTAGGCTGGCTCGAAGATGAGCGAATTATCCTCTACATAACCGATACAGATACCTTCATAAGCAAAGAGCGAGACCCGGCAAAGATGGCCAGCATACTGAACGTTCTGGACGCTACCGCCGAAGACTGGAAGTGGATAGGTGATGATGATGAAGCCGACAAAAAAGAGATTGTTATCTTATTTGAAGATAGTGAACGTATTCGAAAAATCCTGATGAAAGAGGCTATCGACTTTAAGACATTGAGTGAGTTGCCCTAAAGTGAAGCCGGGTCAGAGAAGATAATGAACAGGAAAACAAGCCCTGCAACAAATCTACAAAACCTACTGTTACAACTGTGTGCCGCCGGAGACTGACTCCAGCGGCCTTTTTGCGTTGAATCACCCAATCCAACTCCCGCTTGAAACCTGACGAATTACTCGGCCTCTACGCCGACGACAGCTTTGTAAAACTACTCGCCGAACCGTTTGGCTCCAAACCGGCGGGCGAGCCGCAACGACTTCAGATTAAGGGCATGGCAGGCAGCTTAGATGCTGTGGTTGCCTCATCGCTACTCTGCACTGTTGGGGGTAATCATCTGTTCGTACTGACTGACCGCGAGGAAGCGGCTTACTTCTTCAACGACTTACAAAACCTGCTGAGCCGAGAGGTGTTGCAGTTTCCAATGTCGTACAAGAAGCCATACCAATACGAAGAGATTGAAAATGCCAACGTGCTGATGAGGGCTGAGGTACTGAACAAGCTGAATCCTGCCCCCAAAGACGGCCTACTCATGGTGACGTACCCGGAAGCATTATCGGAGAAGGTCATAAACAAGCGGTCGCTTCAGGCCAACACGCTGACCATCCGGGCGGGGGAGAAGCTGGACACGAATTTCGTAGAGGAATTGCTCCAGACCTACGAGTTTGAGAAGACTGATTTCGTGTATGAAGCGGGGCAATTTTCAGTGCGGGGAGGAATTATCGACGTATTTTCCTTTGCCAGTGAGTTTCCCTTTCGGATTGATTTGTTCGGCGATGAAGTCGAGAGTATTCGCAAGTTCAATCCAGAGTCGCAGCTATCGACCGATGCGGTTGATTTTGTTAATGTCATCCCGAATATACAGACCCGGCTCATTGAAGAAACCCGCGAGCCGTTCTTCGATTTTCTGCCCGATGATACAACCATTTGGGCCAAAGACGTGGAGTTTACGCTCGAAATTATTGAGCAGTGCTACCAGAAAGCCGAGCAAAGTTTTGAATCGGTAGTAGGCGGCAGCGGGGGTATTCAGGTGGTATCGGACCCAAGCGAGTTGTTTGAAACGCGCCGGACGTTTCTGAACGAACTGAAACGATTCAGGACGGTTGAGTTTGGCCGCAAATTCTACTTCAAAACAGAGGGTCGGCAACAGTACCCGTCAAAGCCGCAGCCGTCGTTCAATAAGGAATTTAAGCGGTTAGTCGAAGCCCTCGGGGTGAATCAGTCGAAAGGCTACACCAACATCATTGCCGCCGAGTCATTCAAACAACTCGACCGGCTGCGCACCATATTCGAGGAACTCGACCCATTCGTAAAATTTCAGCCCCTAAACATCGGTCTGCGCGAAGGCTTTCAAGACGATGCGCTCAAGATTGTAGTCTTTACTGACCATCAGATTTTCGACCGCTACTTCAAATACCGCGTTCAGGATAAGTTCTCAAAATCGAAAGCCCTGACCCTGCGCGAGCTTAAAACGCTGCGGCCAGGCGACTACGTAACGCACGTTGATCACGGCATTGGGCGGTTTGCGGGGCTGGAGAAGGTTGATAACGCGGGCAACGAGCAGGAAGCCATCCGGCTCATATACCGCGACAACGACATTTTGTTGGTAAGCATCCACAGTCTGCACAAAATTGCCAAGTACAGCGGGCGTGAGGGTGGGCCACCAACCATGAGCAAGCTCGGCTCGCAGGAGTGGGAGAACAAGAAATCGCGCGTTCGAAAGCAGGTCAAGGACATTGCCCGCGAACTGATTGCCCTCTACGCCAAACGCCGGACCGCGCCAGGCTTCGCTTACAGCCGCGACAGCTTTTTACAAGCCGAACTTGAATCGTCGTTCCTCTATGAAGACACGCCCGATCAGGCCAAAGCAACCAATGATGTAAAGGACGATATGGAGCAACCGCACCCCATGGACCGGCTCGTTTGTGGCGACGTCGGCTTCGGCAAGACAGAAATTGCTATTCGGGCTGCATTCAAAGCTGTGACAGATAATAAACAGGTCGCGGTACTGGTACCCACCACAATTCTGGCCATGCAACATTACAAAACATTCATGGATCGCATGGCCGACTTCCCCGTCAAAATTGACTATATCAACCGTTTCCGGTCGGCGGCTCAGATAAAGGAAACACTCAAAGGTGTGGCATCGGGTGAAATCGGTATTCTCATCGGGACGCACCGAATTGTAAATAAAGACATCAAATTCAAAGACCTCGGTCTACTGGTAATCGACGAAGAGCAGAAGTTTGGCGTGAAGACCAAAGACCGCCTGAAAGAGATGCGGGTTGAGATTGACGTGTTGACGCTAACGGCCACGCCAATTCCCAGAACCCTGCACTTTTCACTCATGGGCGCACGCGACTTGTCGGTCATTGCTACGCCACCGCCCAACCGGCAGCCGGTCACGACAGAGGTTCATCCGTTCAATGAAGCCACCATCCGCGACGCGGTGAGTTATGAGATTCGGCGGGGTGGGCAGGTCTTTTTCGTACACAACCGCGTGAGTGATATCGAGTCGATTGGCAACCTAATTATGCGACTCGTGCCGGAAGCCCGCGTGGGTGTGGCGCACGGGCAGATGGAAGGCGACCGGCTCGAACGGACCATGACGCGATTTATCGAAGGCGAGTTTGATGTCCTGGTCTCGACCAACATTATTGAATCCGGCCTCGACATTTCTAACGCCAACACAATCCTGATTAACAGCGCGCATTACTTCGGTTTGTCAGACCTGCATCAGATGCGGGGCAGGGTAGGGCGGTCTAACCGGAAGGCATTTTGCTACCTCCTAACGCCCCCACCGTCGGTAATGACGTCGGATGCCCGCAAGCGCCTGCAAACGCTGGAAGACTTCTCGGACCTTGGCGAAGGTTTTAAAATTGCCATGCGCGACCTTGACATACGGGGGGCGGGAAACTTGCTGGGTTCTGAACAGAGCGGTTTCGTGAACGATCTTGGTTTTGAGATGTACCACAAAATTCTGGATGAAGCGGTACAGGAATTGCGCGAAAGCGAGTTTAAAGACCTATTCGAGACTAAACCCGGCGACCTTAAGCTGGCCCTGCCCGATACCGTTATCGAGACCGACCTGACCGTTGTTATTCCCGAACGCTATGTGCAGAATATTTCGGAACGGCTCGCGCTTTACACCCGACTGGACAGCATTGAAACAGAAGCAGAATTGACAGCCTTTCAGCGGGAAATAATCGATCGGTTTGGGCCAATGCCCGAAGAGGTCGTAAACCTGATAAAAATAGTGAATGTACGCTGGAAAGCTGAGCATCTGCACCTTGAGAAACTGACACTTAAGAATACTATTGTGAAAGGGTACTTCGTTTCTAACGGGAACGATGCCTTCTTCACGGGCGACCAATTTGGCAAGGTAATTGACTACATGAAACGAAACCCAGCCAGGTTCTCGCTGAAGGAATCCAAGGGCCGACCCATATTTACGCATACCGATGTGCATTCGGTAGAAGAGTTGAATGAGGTTCTGGCCCAGATGATTGCGTAACAGCTAAAAAAGCACCCTACGTTTACACAAAATACAAAAATGACTCAGAAGTATCACCTGTACAAAGCGGCCTGTTTCCTGATGGCTACGATGGCCTTTGCGGCCTGTAGCAAGTCTAAGCACCCGACAAGCGTGAAACCGGGCAAAACCAGTACAGCTACCGGAATTGCCTACAATCAAAAAGAAGGTTTTCAGGTCAAGAAATTTGCCGGTCAGAAAGCCGGACCAAACCTCGTATTCATCGAAGGCGGGCGGTTCACAATGGGTTCGCTGGAAGAGGATGTAATGGGCAGTCGCGACAACCGCGAGCGAATCGTCTCGATTCAGTCGTTCTACATGGACGAGACTGAAATGGCCAACGTCCACTATCTCGAATATCTGGATGCTATTACCCGCGATTCGTCTGAAGAAGTGGTAAAGGCTGCCCTGCCTGACACAACTGTTTGGGCCAATCCGTTGTCATTTAACGATTCCTACGTGACGCAATACCTACGTTATCCCGCCTTCCGTTACTATCCGGTTGTGGGTGTGTCTTGGGTACAGGCAAGCGACTATGCCAAATGGCGTAGCGATGCTGTAAACAATGATTTGGCCAAAGGCGGTGGCGAAAAGAAGAAAAAAGGCGGTGGTTTCTCGCTGAAGCGGAAGTCGAAGAAAGAAGCTGAACCCGCCTTGGCCGAAGCTACGGCGTCTCCATCGGCAAAGCCAAGCATGGAAAGCGGCATGGTTCTGCCCGATTACCGTCTGCCAACCGAAGCCGAATGGGAATACGCTGCCAAAGCACTGATTGGTACACAATACATGGACGAGAATCAGGTGAATCAGCGAATTTATCCGTGGGATGGATCGTCGGTTCGTAACCCGAAGAAGGGCCGCAAACAGGGTCAGATGCTGGCCAACTTCAAACGTGGTAAAGGTGACTATGCTGGTATTGCCGGTCGCTCAAACGATGGTGCCATTATAACAGCCGAAATTTATGAGTATCCAGCTAACGACTTCGGTCTGTACAACATGGCTGGTAACGTGAACGAGTGGGTCTATGACGTGTATCGTCCGCTGTCGTATGAGGACGTGAACGACCTGAACCCGATCCGTAGAAACGGCTATCTGGACCCAGCCAAGAACTATGATACCAAGAATAACAACAGTTTAATTGACGATAAACTGCGTGTTTACAAAGGCGGCTCGTGGGCAGACGTAGGCTATTGGCTCGCTCCCGGAACGCGTCGGTTCTTAGATCAGGATTCAGCTACAGCGATGGTTGGTTTCCGTTGCGCCATGATTGGCGTTGGTCGGAATAAGTAAGCAAAAGCTTTCCAAAAAAAAGAGGCTATCCAGCAATAGATAGCCTCTTTTTTTTGTGATATCTCAGCGCGTAGCGGCAAGAGTTAGCACACTCACCGACTGGCAACCGGCCCGCAGAAGTTCAATAGCGCAGGCTTCGAGCGTAGCCCCGGTGGTCAATACATCATCGACCAAACCAACGCGCTTGCCCAATACGATTTCGGGGTTTTGCAGACCGAATTCCGTTTTAACGTTCTCCCATCGTTCCAGCCGGTTCTTCCGCGTCTGCGAACTCCGAAAGCGTTTCCGCAGCAACACGTCGGTATGGAAGGGAATGTTCAGCGTTTCGGATAACCCTTCGGCAACCCAGTCGGCCTGATTATAACCGCGTTGCTGAAACCGTCGTTTATGAAGTGGAACGCCAATCAGTATGTCGAGTTCGGGCAACAGGCTGTGTTCATCGGTGAGGTAGTGACCGTACCAGATGGCAATCTCTTTGGCCGCTTCTTTTTGCCCTTTATACTTAATGCGGTGAATGAGTTTCTGTACAATTCCACCCTTCGCAAAGTGGAGATATGACGCAACGAATTCGATAGGCACTTTTCCGGCAAACTTATTGAGGATAAAATCAGCGTCGGGTTGCCGGTACTGCCCGGTTTCGGGCAGATTCACGCGGCAGTACGTGCACAGCACCTTTTCGTTGGCACCCAGCGACCGGGTACAGCCCAGACAAAGGGTCGGGAAAAGTAAATCGGCGAAGTCGATAAAGGCGGTGTTGATAAACCGAAACACGGTGAACAGGTGTTAATTAGATTTAAACGCTTAAATTAGTCAGAAGAATTTTATAGTCGATTTCAATGAACACAAAATATACAGCCGAACAATGGGAAGGCGTTCTCGACCAGATCGAAACGATGGTTGGCAAACGCCCCGCTGACCTTAACGCGGTGCTTTTTTTAATTGGTGTGCAGGAACTTGGCCGGGGACCGAGACGCTTCGCCAAAGAAGTAAAACAGGACCTCATGCACATTGCCGTTTGCCGGGTATTGAGCGAGTCGGGCTATTACGCCTTCGATGGCTACGATAAAGACGGCTGGCCGCTGTGGGAACTGGCCAAACCCATTCCGCACGGCGACTTGCTGGCGCAGGAGCAATTTTTGCAGGAACACGTCATTACTTATTTCCAGTCTGTGCTGGCTTAAACAATTCATATTCGCATGGCAACTCCGAACGCGTACACCACGCTGCTGCAACGTATCGACGAGTATAAGAAACGGTACTTTCAGAATCAGTTGGTAAAGGGCAGTTTGCTTTTGGTAGCTCTGCTGGGCAGCGGCTATCTGCTCATCAATACGGCTGAATTTATAGGCCGGTTCAACTCAGTTGGTCGGACAGCCCTTTTCTTTGGCTTCCTGCTGCTCGCGGTGGGAGGTTTGTACTGGTTTATCGTTCGACCGCTGATGAGCCTGTACGGGCTAAATAAACCGCTCACAAACGACGAAGCGGCCCGGCAGATAGGCACGTACTTTCCCGAAGTAGGGGATAAGCTATTGAATACGCTACAACTGCAACGTATCAAAAACGACCAAAGCGACCTATTACTGGCCAGCCTGAATCAACGGTCTGACCAGTTGCTGATTAATCGTTTTGCCAACGCCATTCAGATTAGCCGGAACCGGCAGTTTCTGAAATACGCCGTTCCACCCCTGGCATTGATTCTGGGCATTCTGCTGGTGAACCCCAAATTTTTCTCTACCTCATCGACGCGGCTCGTGAATTACAATCGCGATTATGTGGAGGAAGCCCCCTTCAAATTCAACGTCGAGAACAAGTCATTGCAGGCATTTCGGAATGAGGATTTCCCATTGTCGGTCAATATTACGGGCGATGCAATTCCGCAAACGGCCTACGTGGTGGCCAACGGAACGCGCTTTAAACTCGACCAGACCGGCACGAAGTTCACCTACACGTTTGACAATCTTCAGCGTGATTTAGACTTTCATATCGAAGCCGCCGGGTTCCGTTCGCCGAAATACACCGTCGCGCTGATTGACCGTCCGGCCATGCTGTCATTCAACGTCCGGCTCGATTATCCGGCCTATCTGAACAAGCCTACGGAGCAACTTGCCAACGTTGGCAATCTGCTCATTCCACAGGGAACAGTGGTTGACTGGGAATTCATAGCCGACCATACCGACTCGCTGCAACTCAAATTCAATACCGAATCGCGTCCGGTGCCGACCCGTTCGGCGGGCAGCAATACGTTCGTGCTGAACCGGCGGGTTATGCAAACGGCGGGTTATACGGTATCGCTCAAAAATAGTCAGATTGCCACGCCTTCACTGATTCAATACACGGTGCAGGTCATCCCGGACCGCTATCCGCAAATCTCCGTCGAGCGCGTTCAGGATACCGTTACTTATAACTACATCGCGCTGTCAGGACTGGTGTCTGATGATTATGGTTTCTCGAAACTCCGGCTGAATTACACCATCAAACGGGGCGAAAAAGCGTCGCCTATGTACACCCGAGACATTCCGGTCAACCGCTCAACAACCTCACAGAATTTCGTCTATAACTGGTCGCTTGATAGCCTTAAACTGGGGCAGGAAGACCGGCTGGAATACTTCGTACAGGTATGGGACAACGACGGCGTCAACGGCCCCAAATCGAGCAGATCCACCCAGTTGAACTTCGTGATACCGTCGCAGGCCGAGGTACAGAAACAGGTCGATAAATCGGCGGAGAAGACCGAGCAGGACATCAATAACGCGCTCAGCAAAACGCAGCAGATCAAGAAAGAACTGAAAGAAATGGAAGACCGGATGCGCACTAAAAAGTCGTCCGATTTTCAGGATAAGAAGCAGTTGCAGGAGGTGTTGCAGAAGCGCGAAGAACTCCTGCGCGAGGTACAGAAGTTGCAGGAGCAGTTCCAGAAAACGAACGAAACCCAGCAGCGGTTCGCCGAGAAGAATCAGGCTATGCAGGATAAGATGGAGCAGCTACAGAAGCTCTTCAACGAACTCATGGACCCCGAATCGAAGCAATTGTACGAGCAGTTGAAGCAGATGCTGGAGAAGAAGCAGGACGACAAAGCATCGCAGCTACTCGATAAACTGAGTAGGAAAGAGCGCAATCTGGAACGAGACCTCGACCGGGCGTTAAAGCTGTTCAAGCAAATGCAGCTGGAGCAAAAGGTCAACAACGTAGCCGAGAATCTGGAAAAACAGGCCGATAAATTAGACGAGCAGGCTAAGGAAGACACGAAGAAAAACGAAACGACACCAGAACAACAAAAGCAACTGGAGAAGTCGCAGGACGATTTCAAAGCAACCAAAGAGCAGCTTGAAGAATTGCAGAAACAGGCTGAGAAAGACGACCTCAACAAGCCCGAAACATCAGAACAGGACGAGAAAGACGCCGAGAAGTCGATGGAGGAAGCGATGGAGCAGATGAAGAAAAATCAAGGCAAAAAGTCGGCGCAATCCAAAAGCAAAGCATCCAAATCCATGCGGGCCATGAGTAAAGCCATGAAAGAATCGATGGAATCGCAGGAGATGGAAGAGTTGCAAGAGAACATGGACGACCTCCGAAACATCCTCGAAAATCTGATTACGCTTTCGTTTGGGCAGGAGCGGGTAATGAAAGATTTCCGGGGCATGAGTCTGCAGGACCCGCGCGTTACGAGACTGTCGCAGGAGCAATTGAAGTTACAGGACGACGCCAAAATCATTGAAGACAGCCTGAACGCGCTGGCGAGTCGGGTGGTGCAGATCCAGTCTTTCGTAACGAGGGAGCTGACAAACATGAAGTCCTACATGGATGAGAGCACACAGCAGCTCAAAGAACGTCGGCTGAGTATGGCTGCATCCAAGCAGCAGTTTGCCATGACGTCTATCAATAATCTGGCCCTGATGCTGAGCGATGTGCTGAAGAATATGCAGCAGCAAATGAACGCAATGGCTATGCCGGGGTCGGGGTCGGGTGGCAAAAAAGGTAAGCAACCTAAAGACGGCGAGGGTATGAGCGAGATGCAGAAACAGCTAAACGGCAAGATACAGCAACTCGGCAAGAGTGGTAAAACGGGTAAAGGCTTATCCCAGGAACTATCTCAACTGGCCGCGCAACAGGCCATGATTCGGGACCTTCTGAAGCAGATGGAAGAGAAGGCAAAGGGTACCGAAGTGGGTAAACAACAACAAAAGCAGGTTGAGGAGTTGATGCAGAAAATGGATGAGACTGAAACTGACCTCGTCAATAAGCGGCTCAATCAGAACACGATCAACCGGCAAAATGAGATTATGACCAGGTTGCTGGAATCGGAAAAGGCGTTGAAACAACAAGAAGAAGACCCGCGTCGTGAAGCACAGGCGGCCAAGTCAGAGAAGCGCAGTACGCCCGCTTTCTTCGACTCGCTGAACATACAGAATAAAGTAAAGCAAGTTGAAGTACTTCGTTCTGTATCGCCAAATTACAATCTGTTTTACAAGAAAGAAGCAAACCAGTATCTGCAAAAGGTGGGGAAATAACGACTAATTGACAGTGGCACTTTTCATTTACCACGTCCGTTACCCAACTACTTTGGTGGAGATCTCTTAAAACAGCAGTTTTAGCAAAAGTTTCCACGTGAAACATTTTTCAAAAATTCACAGAAATGAATGGTTCGTATGATGTCGTTGTAGTTGGAGCCGGTCACGCCGGTTGCGAAGCGGCCAATGCGGCAGCGGCAATGGGTTCGCGCGTGTTACTGATTACAATGAATATGCAGACGATTGCGCAGATGTCCTGCAACCCGGCAATGGGTGGCGTAGCAAAAGGGCAGATTGTGCGTGAAGTCGATGCGTTGGGCGGCTTGTCGGGCATAATCAGCGACAAGAGTATGATTCAGTTTCGGATGCTGAACCGCTCGAAAGGCCCTGCTATGTGGAGTCCGCGTTGCCAAAGCGACCGAAACGTGTTTGCCTGGGAATGGCGAAAAGCACTCGAAGCCAACCAAAACGTCGATTTTTGGCAGGATATGGTTAGCGATTTAGTCATTAGAGATAATCGGGTGGTTGGCGTCAGAACAGGCTTGGGCGTAGAATTTAAGGCCAAAGCCGTTGTTTTGACGAACGGTACCTTCCTGAATGGACAGATGTTCATCGGCCAAAAAACATTTGGTGGAGGGCGGTCCGCCGAACGGTCAGCAATGGGTTTGACTGAGCAGTTGGTTGAACTTGGCTTTGAAGCAGGCCGGATGAAAACCGGAACGCCACCCCGCGTAGATGGCCGCAGCCTGAACTACAACCGGATGGAAGAGCAACTCGGCGACGAAAATCCCGGCAAATTTTCATACTCCAACACGCCCGCTCTGACCAAACAACGCAGTTGCTGGATTACCTACACGAATCAGGATGTCCACGATGAATTAAAAACGGGCTTCGAGCAGTCGCCGATGTTTACGGGACGTATCAAAGGGCTGGGTCCGCGTTACTGCCCGTCTATCGAAGACAAGATCAATCGCTTTGCTGACAAAGACCGGCACCAGATTTTTGTAGAACCCGAAGGTTGGGACACAGTGGAAGTCTATGTAAACGGCTTTTCGACCTCACTACCCGAAAATGTTCAGCAGAACGCGCTTCGTAAGATTCCCGGATTTGAGCAGGTAAAAATGTTCCGCCCGGGCTACGCGGTTGAATACGATTACTTCCCACCGACGCAGCTAACCCATACACTGGAGACGCATCTGGTTAAGAATCTGTTTTTTGCCGGTCAGATAAACGGCACAACCGGATACGAAGAGGCCGCCTGTCAGGGACTCATGGCAGGCATAAACGCGCACCGCAACGTTCACGACGAAGCCGGGTTTACCATTAAACGCTCAGAAGGATATATTGGCGTTTTGATTGACGACCTCATCACGAAAGGGACCGAAGAGCCGTATCGCATGTTTACGTCAAGGGCCGAATACCGGACACTCCTCCGGCAGGACAACGCCGATTTGCGCCTGACCGAAAAAGGGTATGCAATTGGTTTAGCCACCCAGGAACGATACGACAACATGGTTACCAAGCGCGACGGGTTGGCCAAACTAACCGAAGCTATTCGGCAGGCAAAGCTGAGACCCGAAGATGTGAACCCATGGCTCGAAGCTAAGGGCAGTTCACCCTTGCGAGAGAAAGGTAATTTATATACACTACTCAAACGCCCGGAAATTGACCAGACAGACGTGAAAACGTTGCTGAAACTTGTGCCGAACGTACCTGTAGTAGGGGAGGAGGTAATAGAACAGGCCGTTATCGAAATCAAATACGAGGATTACCTGAGCCGCGAAAAGCAGAATGCCGAGAAGCTGGATAAGTGGGAAAGCCTGTCTATCAATAATGGATTTGACTACGACCTGCTCAAAGCGTTATCGTATGAGGGAAAGGAAAAGCTGAAGCGACTTCGCCCGTCAACCATTGGTCAGGCGTCGCGCATTAGTGGTGTAAGCCCGTCCGATGTATCAATTTTGCTAGTGTATATGGGCCGGTAAAAACATAAGTATTACGTACCCCCGGTGATAAGAAAGCGTCGGGGGTATTATTTTGACCAAAAACAGAAATATCACTTTGGAAACCGTCCAGCAATGCCCGGTCTGCGGTAACGAGACCTTTAGCCCCTACCTAAACTGCGTTGACTATCTGGTCAGCCAGAAAACCTTTGACATTCAGGAATGCACTAAATGCCAGTTCCGGCTTACCAATCCCCGGCCTGACGCTGGCGAAATTGGTTCCTATTACAAGTCAGACCAATACATTTCGCATAATGATACCGGTGGAGGGCTAATCAGTTCGGTGTATCGGAGCGTCCGAAGCTACACACTCCGGCAGAAATTACAGCTTATCAATCGGCTAAACAACGGGCCGGGGCGGTTACTCGATGTTGGTTGTGGCACGGGTGCGTTTCTGGAAACCTGTCAGCAGGGACGCTGGACCGTTGCAGGGATGGAACCTGATTCTAACGCCCGGTCGGTTTCAGAGAAGAAGATTAACGGCGTTATAACACCCGACCTGACCAGCGTATCCACTAATGAACCGTTCGATGCAATTACGCTTTGGCACGTACTGGAACACATACCTGATTTGGCCAACACAATTCAGTTACTCCACACGTTGACTACAACAGATGGAACCGTGCTAATTGCCGTACCTAATTCGGATTCGTATGATGCGAAATTCTACAAAGAGTACTGGGCGGCCTACGACGTACCCCGTCACCTCCACCATTTTACGCCCTCTACGATTGAGCCGTTGTTCAGGCAACACGGTTTCGTATTGGCAGATAAACAGCCGATGCTTTTCGATGCCTTTTACATCGCCATGCTGAGCAGCCGGTACCGGACGGGCAAAACAGACTATCTGGAAAGTATTCGGGTAGGTCTGGCGTCAAATACGAAAGCGAAGCGAACAGGACAGGCATCGAGCATCATCTATATGTTTAAAAAGGCACGGTAGTTGTATTATGCAAGGCTGAAGGGTCAGTTTAGGGGTGGGCTGGAAAGCAGGTCAATTGAAAATTAAAAAAGTGAAAGTTTTCTGTGTATAACGGTGTGAATAAGAGACGAAACGGTGTGGAAAAAGGGTTTATAACAGATAGGTAGATTGTGTACAGACTGTCCATTAATCCACATCTGACCTGGCAGCGTTGATTTGTGTGGAAAGAAGTCAACATATCAACAGGTTATTCTCCACGTTTTCCTCATGCCGTTCAGTGCATAATAGTTGCACACATATTCACAGTCTGTTGACGAAAAAATTGTGGAAAACTTGTTAATTAACTGACCTTCAATACTCTATTTGTTGATAACTTCTGGTAGAGACAACGACATCAAACGCATTTTATCCACATTCAGGCGAGTAAAACGTGGACAAGAACTTTATCAACTTATCAACAGTCCTAATAAAGAAGACAGTTTTTCTTTTTTTGAAAAAACCCTTTTAAAAAATGTTAATAAGGTCAAAAGTTGTTTTTCTTTTTTTGCTGCTGTCGGCGGGCATCTCGTTCGGGCAGGGCGGGGGTACATTGGCCGAAGAGTATTACAGGTCAGGCGAATTTGAGAAGGCGGCCAATGAATATGTCAAACTCCTAAAAAGCGACGTAACCTGGACGCGCCTAAACCGGTACGTGTTTAGTTTACAAAAAGCCAAAAAAGCCGATGATGCCCAGAAATACCTGAAAAAGCAGCAGCGCAGCGACGAGCCAAACCGTCCCTACTACGAAATTCTGATGGGACAGCTTGCTGCGCAGCAGGGCGACACCACGCAGGCCAAACTGCAATTCGGTGCAGCCCTGCAATCGAGCCGGTCGTCGGTGCAGCGACTCGAAAAGACTGCTGCCGCCTTTGTCGACGCTGGAGAGAACCGCTGGGCTGTCCGCACACTTGAAACGGCCCGAGAGTCCGCGAAAGACGCTGGGGCTTACAGCGAAGAACTGAGCGCGTTGTACAGAGCAACCGGTCAGACCGAGAAGTCCGTTGGAGAAATTATCACAACCAGCAAGCAGCCTGATAAAAAAGAACTGGTACTGGCGGCCTTGCAGGGGTTTATCAACACAAAAGAGGAGCCTCTGGTGGAAAAGGCTCTGTATAATCGGATTCAACAGGAACCGAACGAACTGGCCTATAACGAACTACTCATCTGGTATTTTGT
>JBBRUB010000011.1:0-17150 GCA_038248175.1 Cytophagales bacterium
AATCCCTGATGCCGCTCCTGCAACTCGTCGGCCAGCGGTACCAACTCGGAGGTCAGGTAGAGTTTGCGCCGAATGCTGTCAGTCAGGGCATGGTTAGGTGGGAGGGACGCCAGCAGTTGACCAACCAGAGCCGACTCGTCGGCGGTGAAAGCGGGGCGGTAGGCGCGGTCCGGCTCGAACAGGAAGTGGCGGTCATACTCGTCTTTGTCGATGAGGTAGCCGAGGTCCCGGAGCGTTTCCAGATAGCGGTACACGGTGCGGGTTGTGGTGTCGAGCGTAGCAGCGGCCTGTGCTACGGTACGGCCCGGTCGGTCGTTGAGTAGGCGCAGAAGGGTGAGTAAACGGAGTAGATGAGGTTGGGCGGACATAAAAAAACGTTCGCCCAAGATAGGAACAAACGTTGCCTGTCAGCGATAAGCGCGACGTTATTTTCTGAATTTCGTTACAATACCTGCCCCAGACCGAACAGGACCACAAACAGCAGCGTAGTGAGGGCCAGTTGACCCAGCCGGGGGTTTAGCTCTGCCGCCCGTTTGTGCGTCGCTACGGCCCGTCCGTTCAGCAGAAACAGCGGAAACGACAGCAGATAGAGGTAGTGGACCGGGGTGGCGTCGGTCAGGAACGAGTAGGCTACGGCGCAGGCCATGCCCGCCAGCAGCAGACCCCAATGGTACCGAACAGCCAGCCCAAGCCCCAGCCGCGCCGGTATTGACTTCTTGCCGGTCAGCGTGTCGGTCTCGATGTCGCGGATGTTGTTGATGTTCAGGACGCCCGTGGCAAACAAACCCACCGCCGTGGCGGGCAGCAGCAGCAGGGGCCGGAACGTGAGCGTGTGCAGGTAATACGTACCGAGAACGCCCACCCAGCCGAAGAAAATCAAGACCGCAATGTCGCCGAAGCCCGCGTAGCCGTAGGGTCGTTTGCCGTTGGTATAGCCCACCGCAGCCGCAATGCTCAGCAGACCCAGCACCAGCAGCGTGTAAAACGCCCCCCGCCCGGCTCCGTACAGCGACACCACCAGCAGCCACACGCCCGACACCAGCGACAACCCCGCCGTGATAATAATGCCCCGCAGCATGGCTTCTTTGGTGATGTCGCCGGTGGCTACGGCCCGGCGCGGGCCCACCCGCAGTTCAGTGTCCTTGCCCGATACCGCGTCGCCGTAGTCATTGGCGAAGTTGGACAGGATTTGCAGGAAAATAGTGGTCAGGGCGGCCAGCAGGGCAATGTTCCAGCCGAAATGGCCAGCCGCCAGCGGATCGTGCGATGCGGCCAGAAAACTACCCAGAATAATACTGGCCAACGCCAGCGGCAACGTACGCGGACGAGCCGCAGCAATCCAGGATTTCATTTTTAAAGAGTGAAAGAGTGAGAGAGGCAAAGAGTGAAAGCTGCTGACGCGAGTGTCTTTCTGCCGCAGGGCTTTCACTCTTTCATTCTTTCACTCTTTCGCTCCTTAAATACCTACTGCCTTCTTAAACTCGGCGTCGTTCGGCTTTACGCCCGATGCGAAGAAGTTGGTCAGTTCGCCTTTTTCGTTGACGACGTATTTGCAGAAATTCCAGGTGGGTGTCTTATCGTTCCAGCCGTTCAGGGCGGGGGTCGAGAGCCACTTGTAAAGCGGAGCCTGATCGGTACCCAGTACGGAAACCTTCTCGAACATGGGGAACGAAACGCCGTAGTTTTTCTGGCAGAACGTCGCAATCTCGCTGTTACTGCCCGATTCCTGACTGGCGAAGTTGTTGGCTGGGAAACCAAGCACGACTATTTTGTCTTTGTGTTCTTTGTAGAATTTCTCCCAATCGGCGTATTGGGGCGTGTAGCCGCATTTTGACGCTACGTTTAGAATAACGACTTTTTTGCCCCGGTACGCGCTCAGGGCCACCGGCTTGCCTTCGATGGTGTTGACCGTGAAATCGTACAGTGTTTTGGCCGGGGCCACTGCATTGGCGGGGGCCGCTGCCGACGCTTTTTTGTCGCTGAAGAGACCTTTGACGAGGGTTGTAATGGACATGAAACTGGTGAGGGCCACGACCAGCGCGACGCCAAGTAAGGTGAAAATAAGGGACTTTTTCATGGTCTTTTGTTAGTCTTATGTACTGGTGATGTAGCCCGGACCTCCCGGTCTGGTAGCCGTGGGCTAACAGTTTAGCGCGTTTTTAAGCCTACGGCTACCGGACTGGGAGGTCCGGGCTACATTTGTTCGGGAACATCTATTCCTAGTAACCCCATTGCCCGTTTGATGGTTTCCGCTACGGCGTTGGCCAGTACGAGCCGGGTCTGGAGTTTGTTGGGGTCTTCTTCTTTCAGGATCGACAGCTTATCGTAAAACTGGTTGAACGTCCGGGCCAGGTCGTAGGCATACTGCGCTATGTATGAGGGGGCCAAATCCTGCGCGGCTTCCGATACGCGCTGCGGAAACTGACCCAGCCCAAAAATAAGCTGCTGCTCCACGTCATCCAGCGCCACGGTTACCACCGGGCCACCAACGGGCAGGTTCGTCTCGTCCGCTTTTCGTAATATGGACCGGATGCGGGCGTGTACGTACTGAATATACGGGCCGGTATTGCCGTGCAGATCAACCGATTCGGCGGGGTTGAACTGCATCCGTTTCTGCGGATCGACTTTCAGCAGGTAGTATTTCAGTGCACCCATGCCGAGCAAATGGAACAGCTCCGCCTTTTCGGTGTCGCTGAACGCATCGAGTTTGCCTTTGGCGGCTTCGTCGGCGGATGTGGCGGCAGCGGCCACGGTCTCGGCAATCAGGTCGTCGGCATCCACCACGGTCCCCTCGCGTGATTTCATCTTGCCCGTCGGCAAATCGACCATGCCGTAGCTGAGGTGATACAGTTCACTGGCGTAGGGACGACCCAACCGGCGCAGAATGGCGAACAGCACCTTGAAATGATAATCCTGCTCGTTGCCGACCACCCAAATCTGCCGGTCGGTGCGGAAGTCGGCGGCTTTCATGTCGGTGGTGCCGAGGTCCTGCGTGATATAGACGGAGGTACCGTCGGCGCGGAGCACGAGCTTCTGGTCCAGTCCTTCGCCGGTGAGGTCAATCCAGACCGAGTTGTCGTCTTTGCGGTAGAAAACGCCTTTATCCAGCCCTTCTTCCACCACTTCTTTGCCGAGCAGGTAGGTATTGGATTCGTAATACGTCTTGTCGAAGCCAACGCCGATGCTGTTGTAGGTTGTGTCGAAACCGGCATAGACCCAGTTATTGAGTTTCTGCCAGAGGGCTACGGTGTCGGGGTCGCCCTGTTCCCAGAGCCGGAGCATCTGCTGCACCTCCCGCATGAGTGGAGCCGTTTTTTCGGCGGCTTCCTGAGTCGAGCCTTCCACGATCATCTCTGCCACCTGCGCCTTGTACGCCTTGTCGAACAGGACGTAATATTTGCCAATCAGGTGATCGCCCTTCAGCCCTGATAGTTGCGGTGTCTCCCCGTTCCCGAACATCCGGTACGCCAGCATCGACTTGCAGATATGCACCCCCCGGTCGTTGACGATGCACGTTTTGGTCACGTCGTACCCGCCAAAATCCAGAATCCGGCTTACCGAATCGCCGAGGAAGATATTACGCAAATGGCCGAGGTGCAGCGGCTTGTTGGTATTTGGCGATGAGAACTCGACCATTACCGACTGTCCGCGCTTAGTACCCGCGCCATAGTCCGGCTGACTAACCATCTCGCCGAGCAAACCAAGCCAGGCCGTATCGGCAATGCTGAGGTTCAAAAATCCCTGCACCACGTTGAAGCTGCTGACGAGGTTGCTGTTGTCCACGAGCCACCCGCCAATGCTTTGCCCAATTTGCGCCGGGGCCTGTCGTAGTGCTTTGGTGAGCGGAAACGTAACGAAGGTATAAATCCCTTCAAACTCTTTTTTGGTGGGTTGCAGCGTCACCTCGCCCATATCCTGTTGATACAGTTCGGCAATGGCGCGCTGAATGGTTTTACTAAGGTCTTCCTGAATATCCATGATATTGCAAAGGTAACGAAGTAGCCCGGTGATGTAGCCCGGACCTCCCGGTCCGGTAGCCGAATGGCTTACTATGTAATTACTGTGTTAGCCTACGGCTACCGGACCGGGAGGTCCGGGCTACGTTCTACCCAGTAGCTGTGCGGCCAGTCTTCCCACGTTTCAGCCAGACCTGATTTTACTGGATTGTTGAGGATGTAGGCAATGACGTTTTTGTATTCCTGATTAGTGCGTATTACGTGGTCGTAGCTTTCTGGTTGCCAAAAGGGAAGGCCAGTGCGTTGGAGTAGCGTGTTGGCTTTACGGGCCGTAAAGCTTTTGAGCGATTTCAGAATAGCAAAAAACGACGTGTCGCTCTCCATAATCGTTACAAGCAGATGAACGTGATTTGACATAATGCAGTAAGCGTGGAGTTCATAACTCAGCCTGTCAGCATGATAATGAATCGCGGATTTTACGATGTTGACAATGTTGGTACGCGTCAACCAGTGATTACCTTCTGCATATGTATCAAGGCAGGTATCAAACTTCGAAAAATAGCCTTTTCTGCTGGTTAGAAGTGCCTGTTTTTGAGTTGCTGACTCATCTGGGAATCCCTGCTTAATCCGCAATTCGGTTGTTTTTTGCTCATTCATCAGCCGATCAACGACTTCTTTTGGCAG
The DNA here is from genome assembly GCA_038248175.1 of Cytophagales bacterium. Classification (GTDB taxonomy): domain Bacteria; phylum Bacteroidota; class Bacteroidia; order Cytophagales; family Spirosomataceae; genus Spirosoma. Next base: position 4,641 of record JBBRUB010000011.1, read on the forward strand.
CGAACCGTGCAGTCGAAAAGTGATGAATACCGTCTCGCCCGGTGGCAGGATGTGTGGCAAATAGCGGTCGTAGTGAGTGATCATAATTAGTGTGGTTAAAGTAGCCCGGACCTCCCGGTCCGGTAGCCGAATGGCTTACTACGTAATTACTGTGTTAGCCTACGGCTACCGGACCGGGAGGTCCGGGCTACGTCAGCGACCTACTTCAGTACTGTCTTACTCTCCGCTACGCTTTTTACTTTTTCTTTCGAGAAGAACACGGGGAAATAGCCGTTTTCGGCCCAGAGCGTGAACAGGTCGGCGTAGTGGGGGCTGTCGGGGTTGCCGGACTGTCCGGGGGTGTTGATGCCGAGGGTTTTGTCCCAGTCTTCGGTATCGACCAGAATACGGAACGACGCGCCGTGCGTTTGGTTCAGGCCGTTGCTCGTGGCATTGACCGTTTCGCCATAGCCGCCCCGCATCACGGGGCCGAGGTCGATGCGTTGCTGCGTGGCTTTGTCCACTACGTTGCTGAGCGGGTGCTTGATGGTGATGTGCTTGTTTTTGCGTTGCCCGTAGTTCCAGTCGTCGGGGTTATCGCCGAGCCGGTCGGTGAGTTCGGTTACGGCGCGGTCCAGGCAGGTGAGCAGCATACTGTCGCGGGCGGCCACGGTATTGCCCGTAAACAGGGCCGGGCCGGGCGTTACGAGCCAGTCGATGACCCATTTAGACGGCAGCGAACGCAGGTAGGGCCGGGCCACGTCGGGAATGGCGCGGCTGGCGGCTTCGGCTTTCAACTGCCCTTCCCACGCTACGTAAATGCTGGCCGCTACGGACTCTGGCCGGAGCTGAAAATCCCACTTGCGCAGGTAACTCAATGCCTGTTCGGTGGCGTTGTTGGGCGAGGCCAGATTTTGCAGCAGCGGCACCAGCGTCCGGGCCGGAACGGAAAGGTAATCGGCCTGTAACGCCATGAAATCGACTAAGTTTTTGCGTTTGCCGTCGGTCAGGACTTCTTCGATGCGCTGCGCCCGGCTCGGCCCCGCCCAGGTCCAGCCAATGGCATTGCGGTAGGGAAAGCTGGCGGGCGTCAGGTTATTGTTGGCCGTGACGATGAAGCCTTCTTTGGGGTTGAGGCTGTGCGGCAGTTGCTGAATGGGCAGGTAGCCGCTCCACTCAAATCGTCCATCGCCCGGTACGGGTACCAGTCCCGAAAAGTTTTTCCGAATGGGCGAGAGACCCACCGCCTGCCAGCCGATGGTGCCGGTTTTGTCTGACCAAACCATGTTTTCGCCGGGCAACCGACTGTAGGCACACGCCTGCCGGAACTCAGCCCAGTTTTTGGCCTGATTCATCCGTAAACTGGCCAGATAGGGTGCGCAACCCCGGTCCATCCAGCCCGCCCGCACGGCATACGCTTTGTTGCGGATCGAATCGACGAACACCACTGGTCCGTGCCTCGTGTATTGCAGCCGGGCCGTTACGGGTTTGCCATCTTTGACGGGAATGGTTTCGGTGCGGGTTTTCATCGGCAACCAGTTGCCCCGAAACTTATACAGGTTGCGGTTTTTTGGGTTGAGGTCATAGACCAGCAAATCTTCATTATCGGTCTCGAATACGGTCAGGCCCCACGCGCCGTGGTCGTTATGGCCGATGGAAATGCCCGGCAGCGTTGGCTCGCCCGCGCCGATGACGTTCCAGCCCGGCGCGTTCAGATGCACCCAATATCGGAGCGAGGGCGTTGTGACGGCGCGGTGCGGATCGTTGGCCAGCATAGGAAAGTTACTGGCGGCTTTGGTACCCGCAATGGCCCAGTTGTTGGAGCCGACGTACTGCTTTTCTACGTCGAAGAAGTCATTGATTTCGCGGGTTGTTTGCCCTACTTTGTCAGGACCGATGTTTCCACCGGGATATTTTATGGGTAGCCGAAACGCTTCGTAAATGCCCAGAATGGGCAGAAACAGGGCTTCGCCATCCACACGCAGGGTAAGATCAGGTTCAGACTCTTTCGTTTTGGGATGAAACCAGTTGAGTTCGCGGACTTTATCGGGGCCGAGGAGCTGCACCAGCCGCCCATAGTCCAGCTCTTCGCGGACGTTGCCCAGCAGACCCTGATGGCGGCTGATGACTACGTCGGGTGTCCACAGGCCGGGTTTGGTATCCAGCACCTTAAACTCGAACGGCAGCTTTTCGGGCGTTTTCAGCATCTCGGTGATGTAGGCGTTGATGCCCTCGACAAACGCGCCCACAATCTGCGGCCCACGCGGATGATAATGCTTGAGTTCCAGATTCAGGTCACCTCTGAATTTGAACAGCCGCGTACCCATGTCGCGCTTCACTTCCTGCGGACCGAGCAGTTCAGCCACGGTGCCGGTAGCCTGTCTGCGCCATATTTCGAACTGGAACAGGCGGTCCTGCGCGGCTGCGTAGCCCTGCGCAAAAAACAGGTCATGCTCATTTTTGGCGTAGATGTGGTTAATGCCCCAGCGGTCGCGGATAATCTCGACGGGTTGGCGGGTGCGGGCGGGCTGGGCGGAGGCAGAAAAGGCAATGAATAGGCAGAGGAAGGCAAAGACAAGTCGAAGCATAGTACCAAAGTTTGTGGGGGCAATATACCAAATCGACCCATTCCTGACTACACACCGTAATTTCGACGAGTTCCCGTACTTACATCTCCCCCTCCACACCCAGCCCGAACAGGGCGAAATCATAGCGAACCGGGTCGGTGGGGTCAAATTGGCGGAGCGTTTCGGTCAGTTCCAGCGCGGCTTTCCAATCCGTCTGGGGCCGGGTCAGCATTCCCAGCGACCGGGCTACACGGTTGACGTGTACATCAATCGGAATCACCAGCTGACTGGGCCGGAGCCGGGTCCAGATGCCAAAATCAACACCTCCGCCAAATGCGTTGCGGTCATCCTGCCGGACCATCCAGCGTAGAAACATCAGCAGCCGTTTGCACGACGAATTGCGGGCGGGCGTGGCAATGTGTTTGCGCGTGCGGGTCGGGAAAAACGGGTCGGAGCAAAAGCGGTCGTGGAAAGCGATGAGGTTGGTTTCGACGGTGGGTAACAGCACATCTTCGCCAACAAGAAACGCATCTTCCAGCGAGTCGTTAGTCTGGTAATACTGCCGGAAGAAGTGCAGAAAATACAGCGCGTCAGTGGCGTTGAAAGTGCGGTGTTTGAATGCCAGAAATCGCTTGAGGTCGCTGTCCTGATGGTTGCGGACAAAATCGTAGGGACTGCCATCCATCAACCCGATCAGTTCAGCCGCTTTTTTGAGAATGACGGGCCGTTGCCCCCATGCCAGCACTGCTGCCCAGAACCCCATAATTTCAATATCCTGTTTGCAGCTGAATCGGTGCGGAATGCTGATGGGGTCGCGGGCAATGAACGAAGGCCGATTATAGAAATCGGCCTTCGCATCCAGAAACTTTTTTAGATCGTCATTCATGGTCACCTGCTCCTGCCGCCACTAACTACCCAGGCAACAGCGCGGGAGATACCCGAAAAAACAGACAGCAATGCTGACATAACAAAGGTGAAAACGGCAATGAACGGATACGCCATCACGAACATAACATTGAACGTCTGGAACCCCGCCGAGCCCCTCATCTGCTCGTCGCGTTCGCGGTGCCGACGGGCAATCCGCTCTTCTTTTGTCTCATTCATAACGCTGTATAGTATAGGGTGTTCCTCACCGGGTATTCCTTACCGGGTGTTCCTTACCGGGTATTCCTTACCGGGTGTTCCTCACCGGGTCATATAACTGACCTCAGCCCGAAAACGCTTGTCCTGGGGCGAAAGTTTCGCGAAAGCCTGCGTCGAGAGTTTGATCAGAATCTTGTCATTCACACCCGTATCGGGTAACCGGCCTATTACTTTCACCCACATGCTCTGGCTGTTGAACAGGTTGCGGACCTGCACTAGTGTGCCGATGGGAGCCGTGCGGTGCATGGCTAAGTATTTCCCGGAATTATCGTTCTCGATCATCTCGGCCACGCCACTGCTCGACTGACGGCGTCCGCGCGTGGGCATGGGGGCGTCGTTGCCGGGCGAGGGGAGTGAAATCTCCGGTTCGGGCCGGTCTGCCGGTGCGGTTGTAGGTTTGGGAGACTCAGCAGTCCTGCTAATTATTGTCGGGGTGTCCGTTTTGGATTCGGTACGTTCGGTGGGGCGGGTTGCTTTTGGTTCGGGCGTGGAGGCTGGTGCGCTGGGTTCGCGGTCCTGACTGGCGCGTTCAGATACGATCAGAGCCTGACCAATCAGGATGTTATTGTTGCTTAGCCCGTTCCATTTGCGCATATCCTCCTGCGATACGCCGTAGCGAACGGCTAAGCTATACAGCGTTTGCCCCGGTGCCACCACGTGAATACCCGCTTTTGTGGGGTCACTCCGCGCCGGATCATTGGGGTCCTTTTCCTTCTTCGGGGCGGGTTTATCCGGTTTGGTGGTAGGGGCGGGCGGTCGGATGGCCGCACCCCCGACAGTTGGGTTGGGTTTGGCGTCGGTTTTGGCCTCGCGCTTCTTCATCTTCTCGTCTTCGCGGATGGCCTTGTCGAATTTTCTGACTTCTTTCCGACTCAACAACTCGTCGGGTATCGGCACCCGAATCACCTGAGCGTAGCGCAGGGCGTCGGCCATGTCGGGGTTAGCGGCTCTGATTTCCGCTACCGACCGGCCATACCGCCGGGCTACGGCATAGAGCGTCTGCCCTTCATCGACCCGGTGCAGGATGTAACGCTTACCGTCTTTTTTTTCGATGCCAATCGAGTCGGCAGGGGCAGCGGATGGTAGAAAAGGGGTGGCCTGAGCCGTATTGAATGACCACGCAACTGCCACCAGCAGAAGAGAAGCAACGATTAACTTTTTCATCATGGGTTAGTAGCAGAATAGAATTCGCCGAAATGAACGGGGCGGATACTGATCGTAAAATTAACGCAAAATTGGCCGTGATAGTCGGAGAAAGGCATTCTTAAGCTCAAACTGCACGGTAGTCAGCGCAATTTCGGGCTGTTAATTCTTCTTAAATACCTGCCCGATTCGGCCAGAACCGAACCACCCGAACAGAACCGGACGTTTGCCGTTTAACTATGTACGGCGACAATACCCTGCCGCCTTTTCCTACAGCACTATGCAAACCTATTCGATACTCTGGGCCGACGACGAGATTGATCTCCTGAAACCCCACATTCTTTTCCTGAAAAACAAAGGCTACGAGGTAACTCCCGTAAACAGCGGAGCCGACGCGCTCGATCAGGTAGAACAGCACAATTACGACGTTGTTTTCCTGGACGAAATGATGCCCGGCATGACCGGTCTGGAAACGCTGGCGCAGATCAAGCAAATGCGGCCCAACCTGCCCGTAGTCATGATTACCAAGAGCGAGGAAGAACACATTATGGAGGAAGCCATCGGCTCCAAAATTGCCGACTACCTCATCAAGCCACTCAACCCCAACCAGATTCTGCTGTCGGTCAAGAAAATTCTGGACAATAAACGGCTCGTGACCGAACGGACCAACATTGGCTACCAGCAGGATTTCAGGAACATCATGATGCAGTATAACGACCGCATGGACCACGCCGAGTGGGCGGACGTTTATAAGAAACTCATCTACTGGGAACTGGAACTCGATGCCTCGCAGGACAAGAGCATGGGCGAGGTGATGACCATGCAGAAAAGCGAAGCCAACGCTACGTTCTGCAAATTCGTGATGGAGAATTACGAAGACTGGCTCAACGACCCCAAAATGGACGCACCCATTATGTCGCATCAGTTGATGCGCAAAAAGGTGTTTCCGCTCGTGAACCAGAGCAGTAACGATAGCCCGCTGTTTTTTTTGCTGGTTGACAATCTGCGTTACGACCAGTGGAAAGTGCTGGAGCCGCTGCTGATGGAATATTTTACGGTCGAGGAAGAGTCGTCGTATTACTCCATTTTGCCCACCACCACCAGCTTTGCGCGGAATGCCATTTTCTCCGGCATGATGCCCAGCGAGATGGAGCGTAAACATCCCGATTTGTGGGTCAACGACGACAACAACGAAGACGAGGGGCTGAATACCCACGAAGAAGAGTTTCTGCGCCGGCAGCTCACCCAAAGCCGGGTGGAAGCCAAAATGTCGTACCACAAAATCCTGAACGTGAATCAGGGTAAATCGCTGGTGGACAACTTCAATAACCTGATGCAGAATCAGCTGAACGTGGTGGTGTATAATTTCGTGGATATGCTCAGCCACGCCCGCACCGACATGGCCATGATCAAAGAACTGGCTCCCGACGAGTCGGCCTACCGCAGCATTACGCGGTCGTGGTTTTTACATTCGCCGTTGCTGGAATTTGTGCGCAAAGTGGCCGATAATGGCGGGCGGCTCATTGTCACAACCGATCACGGTATGATTCGGGTGCAGAAACCGGCCAAAATTGTGGGCTACCGCGAAACCAATACCAACCTGCGCTACAAGCAGGGCAAGAACCTCGGTTTCGACGATAACCACCTGTTTGTGGGCCGTAAGCCGGAGCGGTTATTCCTGCCCAAGCCGCACGTATCAACGGCCTACGTGTTTACGCTCGAAGATTACTTCTTTGCGTATCCCAACAATTACAATTACTACGTCAATCACTACCGCAACACGTTCCAGCACGGGGGCGTCTCGCTCGAAGAAATGGTGATTCCATTTGCGTATCTGAAGGCTAAATAAGTAGCCCGCGTGGGTATCTGTGAAGTAACAAGGCGGTGGTATCAGGATTGAATTCTGGTATCACCGCTTTGTTACTTTAGGCAGGCCGTTTGCGTATTTTTTACCGATTGATAAGTAATGACGTATATTCTAAGCGTTACTGTATGTTTTGACGTAGAATTGTTTAGTTTTGTAGCTAACGTATGTTATAATCAACATGTATAAACAGGCAGGCGTTTTTCTCCGTTGAAATACGTGCTGGTCAATTGGTAAGGATTTACTTAACTTTTCATCATAAACGAATTCTTAATCAATTAACGCTGTACCTCTATCAGTATGACCATTCTAATTGCCGACGACGATGTTGATGACCGCCTGTTAATGGAGCGGGCGTTTCGGCAGAACGGATTTACCCATGCCATCAATTTTGTGGAAGATGGCGAAGATCTCATGGACTACCTTCGGCAGGATGGCCGCTACGACAGTCAGCAGCCGGTCTATCCTGATCTGTTGATTCTGGACCTGAATATGCCCCGCAAGGATGGATTTCAGGCCCTGACCGAAATCAAGGCCGATCCGGTCCTGCGCCGGTTGCCCGTAGTGGTGATGAGTACGTCATCTGCCGACGAAGATGTGCTGAAGACCTATAATCTGGGCGTAAATTCGTTCGTGGTTAAACCATATAATTTCAACCGGCTGGTCGAAATCGCGGATGCTTTCAAACTATACTGGATGGACATCGTTAAACTCCCCTGAGCTAATTTCTTTGCTATGACCCTGCCGGTACCCATTCATCCTGACGTGACAAAACAGGAACCGCTCATTCGCGTTCTGCTGGTTGAAGACGACGAAGACGATTACATGCTGACGAAGGCATTTGTATCGGCCCGCGAAAACGCCAACATCCGGCTCGACTGGGTTGACAGCTACGAACAGGGCCTAGCCGCCGTTGCCAGTCAGCAGCACGACGTCTATCTGATTGACTACCGGTTAGGAAGTTTTACGGGTACCGACCTGATTCAGGAAGCCTTTACGCTGGGTTGCCACGCGCCCATGATCCTGCTGACGGGGCAGGACGATCTGGCCGTTGACCAGTCGGCCCTTGAAAAGGGAGCTGCAGACTATCTGGTCAAAGGCCGCATTGACGCGCAATTGCTGGGACGCAGCATCCGATACGCGCTTCGGCAGGCCGGAGTGCTGGCCGAAGTAGCCCAAAAAGAAGACAAGTACCGCTCCCTTTTTGAGCGATCCATCGACGCCATTTTTGTTGTGTCCAAAGACCTGCACTTTCAGGATGCTAACCCCTCCGTTGAGCGGCTCCTGGGCTACAGCCGCGATGAGTTGCAGAAAATGAATCCTGCCCGACTGTTTGCCAACCTCGACCAACTGCGCGAACTACGCCTGAACGTACGGGAATATGGCCAGATTAAAGATTTTGAGACCGTGCTGCTCGACCGAAAGGGCCGTAAGATAACCTGTCTCATATCGGTCTGGGCGGTTGAGGATGTGGCCGGACGACCGGAGTGGTATCAGGGTATTGTGCGCGATATATCTGAGCAGAAACGGGCGCAGCAGGAGCTGATTATGGCCGAAAAACTAACCATGACCGGCAAAATAGCCCGCAGCATCGCCCACGAGGTACGCAATCCGCTCACTAACCTGAGTCTGGCTCTGGAGCAGCTAAAAGACGAATTAAATACCGACGACGAGTACATTACCATGTTTACCGACATCATTGGCCGCAACGTGGACCGAATTGGCCAGTTGATTACCGAGATGCTCAACTCATCCAAACCCCGTGAGCTGGAGCGGAAGAAGCAGGACTTCAACGCCGTCGTCAAATCAACGCTTCAGCTCGTGAGTGATCGGGTGAAGCTAAAGCAAATGCGGCTTAAAACATCGTTCTCGACCCACGACTGCACCGCCCTGATTGACCGCGATCAGGTAAAAACGGCTCTGCTCAATATTCTGGTCAATGCCGTTGAAGCCATGCAGGACGGAAAAGGCGTACTCGAAGTGAGCACCAGTTGCACGGAAAATGAACGGGTATGCGTTGAAATCAGAGATAACGGGGGTGGTATATCTGAAGAAGACCGGCAACGTCTCTTCGACCCGTTTTTTACCGGCAAGTCGGGCGGTATGGGCCTGGGGCTAACGGCCACTCAAAATATTCTGAAGAGCCATAAAGGTACCATTGAGGTAGAAAGTACGCTGGGCAATGGAACCACCTTCCGGCTGTATTTCCCGAAGTAAGTATGCCTGCCACAGGAAAAGCTACCCAACCAGATTGGGTAGCTTTTCCTGTGGCAGGCGGGTAAATAATTACACACTTTCCCCAAAAATTACCCACCTACAGAACCTGGTCCTGACCGCTGCATATGAATAATCCACTGCTTGTATAGAAGATAAAGGACTGTCAGTTAGTTAGTTGTTGTTTTGAAAATGTGCTGAAAATTACCAAGTACGAGTGTGGCATAATATAGGCTATGTGATTGAGAACAACTCTCTATTCACATGTGGACAGATACGCACTTCCCGGCAGCCATGCGCTCACTTAACTCCAGTACCAGGGCAAAAGCAATTGAGATTGCCAACCAGCTTATGGCGCAGGGACATACCGATAAGGCCGCTATTGTTGCACAGAGCGTTGCCGACGCCCGCCAGTGGTCGCTCTGCAACCGGACTTTGCAAAAGCCGGGTGATGCAGGTAATGTCCGCCCCTATATACAATAAGCGTGTACGCCATTTACCTGACTGATAATGAACTGGAAGAAAAACATCTACGACGACCTGACCGGGTGTTCAACCCTGTGCAACACGTTTGCTACCGACTGTTCGGGAGCCGCCAATTCCGAAGAGCTTTACCGTAGTATCATCCTCAGTCTCGACTGTGCCGATGTATGCCGACAGCTGGCCGTTTTATACGTGCGCGGCTCCGAAAACACCCGGCTGATGGCGAAGGCGTGCATTGAAGTATGTTCTAAATGTGCTCAGGAAGTCAACCAGTTCGATTCGGCGGCCTGTCGGCAGGTGTATGCCATGTGCCAGCAGGCTATTCTGAGCTGCGTTCTGTTGGTAAAGATGACCGATCAGCCTGATACAACACCGGTGTACCGTCAGCCCACGCCGTCGTCCATATTTTACGGTATCGACCTTCGGGAAACACTTTACAACTAACCATCCTCTACCATGGAAACAAAACCACAAACGAACGAAAAACTGGAAAAAGTCCGCGAATTAATCGGCGACATTCGCATTGCTATGATGACCACCGTTGACGAAAACGGCCATTTGCAAAGTCGGCCAATGGCCGCCCTTGAGATGGATGAGTCGGCAACTATCTGGTTTTTTGCGAGAAAATCGTCGCCTAAAGTTGATCAGATCGAGCAGCAAGAACGCCGGGTGAATCTGGCCTTTGCCGACGTTGGCGATGCCAGTTACGTGTCTATCTCCGGCACCGCCGACGAAATTGAGGACCGGGCTAAAATAAACGAACTCTGGAACCCACAGGCCAAAGCCTGGTTTCCCGACGGGAAAGATGACCCGGAACTGACATTGTTACGGGTACACACCAACATGGCCGAATACTGGGATGCTAACAGCAGCGCTATGGTTCGTCTGTTTCAGCAGGCAGCGGCTGCCATCACCGGCAATACTCCCAATATGGGAGATAACGAGAAGGTGACTAATTAGAGGAGAAACCTGAACTGAACCAGTGCGTGTCTGGATACCGTACTTTGTTTACGGTATCCAGACACGCACTGGCTTTTTAGCGAAAAAATATATTGACGATATACCTGACGGGAGGGAGTTAATTTAGTCTAAAAAAGACAGCCATCAATCCACCCCTTATCAGTGCCATTCCCATTTGTCTCCATCCTGCGCCGACGAACCCTCACCGCGCTGCGCAGCCGGTTTAATAAGCCAATTCTGCGCCTGCTGCATTTACTCCGATTTAATCTGCTGAGTAAGAACGAAACCATTGCGTTTCTCGAACCGCTGATTATTGCATTCAGCTCACCCGACTGGGTAGAATTGCCACGAGTAGCTGATGCTGCCGATCCTGATAAGACCATGTTTACGCAGGACAGTGCCATTTCAGAACCCAGCTACGTATGGAGTTTCAATGATCCGCCCGATCATACGCTGCTTCTGCCACTGGGTGGGGTAATTTATCAGCGCAGGGCACTATGCACAGACTACGAAGGCCAGCGCGGTATTATCTGGGCCAGTCTATTCCCCGACACCCGCCGAACCCGCTACACCGACACCCTGCTGGCGCCGTGGAGTCATTCGCTCAATGGCGTCCGGTTTGGCGGTTATTATGACTTTATGATTCTGGTGGCGGCCAAATTGTGCCGAATGAAAGAAGCCCTGCCGAATATCGTTTTTCGGCAGGCCATAGTGGCTTACCCGCTTTTCGATACGCATTACGAACACGACTTTCTGGACCTGCTCGGCATAGACAGCAGCCGGACCATAGACAGCCGCGTCACGCGTGTTCGCGCCAATCAATACGTGTTGGGCAATAGTGGCGACTGGATCTATCCTAACGTGGCCGATATGATGCTGTTAAAAAAAACCGTTGAGGCCAGTTTGAAACCCGTTCGAACCCATTACAACCGGGTATATATCAGCCGTGCCGGACGTAGGCGGGTGGTTAACGAAGACGAATTGATTGCAATGCTTCGTGATTATGACTTTACCATCATTTACGATGAACCCCGGTCGTTGGCTGAGCAGGTCAGTATGTACAAAAATGCGTCGTTTATTCTGGGGCCGCATGGTGCTTCGTTCACCAACGTAATCTGGTGTGAACCCGGCACACACTTGCTCGAACTTTTCTCACCGCGCTACGTACCGGGCTTTTTTCGCTACCTGGCTCAGATCATGGATATGCGTTACTCAGCCTATTCGTACGGTTCCGAAAATGACCCGGGGCAGCAGGATCTGGAGGAGAACATGTACGTTTCCGTACCTGGTCTGGAGCGAATTCTGGCTGAGCTGTTCTGAAGGCGTCACCCCGGTGCATACTGATTTTACGGTAGATCATCCGGGGTCGTAATCTTGATGTTTTGGTAGCTGCCGTCAATGAGCGTAATGGCAAAACCAGCGTGTTCGAGAACGCTGGCGCAGTCGGTAAAACCGGGCTGCTCATCGGTCTGGAACGCCCGCCGAAACCAGTCGAGCCGAAACGTCTGGGGGGTTTGTACAAGCCGCACACTGGCCCGATCAACGGCGCGGCTGCTACCGTCCGCGCCCACGAGCCGCACCGAATCTTTGGCCGGTACGCAGGTAACTGCCGAACCCCGCCGGGCCGCCACGTCAAAACTGTTCTGGATGATTTCTGGCGACACAAGCGGACGAACACCATCATGCACGGCCACTACTCCGTCGGTGTCAGGCAGGAATGCCAGCCCATTACGAACCGACTGAAACCGGGACACTCCCCCGTCAACGAGATGAATAGGGGCCTGAAAACCATACTGCCCGCACAACAACAGCCAGGTTTGGCGTTCGCGGGCTGGCAGTACAAGTATGATATTTTCGGCGGGAAGAACGGTCAGAAACCGCTCCAGAGTGTGTTGGAGTATGGGTTTGTCGTTCAGCAGCAAAAATTGCTTCGGCACATCGGACTGCATCCGGCTTCCGCTGCCCCCGGCCACGATAATGGCAAATCTTACCATAACTTATAGAGTTGAAAAGGTATAGAGTCATAAAGTTGGCGGACACCAGTGAGTGAGTACGTCCGCCAGCTTTATGACTCTATAACCGCCGTGGCGGATCACTTACAACTTTATGGCTGAGTTTAAAGAATAAGCATAGCGTCGCCGTAGCTGAAGAAGCGAT
>JBBRUB010000012.1:0-16599 GCA_038248175.1 Cytophagales bacterium
CCCCGACTGTGGCGAAAAAAATGCCCTCTTGCTTTTATCAACTATTTTAGTATTATTTGTATTCATTCAACACAAACCCAATTATAGGACATGGAAACGCTTGAAATGGTAGAAACCCACGTGAACCGGCCCAAATTCCGGTCTCATTATGACAATTATATCGGTGGGAAATGGGTGCCGCCCGTCGGGGGTGAGTACTTTGATAACGAATCGCCGGTAGATGGTAGTTTGATTGCCAAAATGCCGCGCTCCAAAGCCGCTGATGTTAACCTTGCCGTTGATGCCGCTCAGGAAGCATTCAAAACCTGGGGCAAAACCTCAGCCACCGAACGGAGTAATATCCTGCTCAAAATTGCCGACGTTGTCGAGAAAAACCTCGAATTCCTGGCCCGTGTCGAAACCGTTGAAAACGGCAAGGCCCTGCGCGAAACGATGGCCGCCGACCTGCCGCTCGTGGTGGATCACTTCCGCTACTTCGCCGGGGTGATCCGGGCCGAGGAAGGTTCAGCCACCGAGTTGAACGCCACTACGCTGTCGCTCATCATCAAAGAGCCAATTGGCGTAGTAGCGCAGATCATTCCCTGGAATTTCCCGCTGCTGATGGCCACCTGGAAACTGGCTCCGGCTCTCGCTGCCGGTTGCTGCGTAGTGATCAAACCCGCTGAACAAACGCCCACATCCCTCGCCATTCTGTTCGAGCTGCTCGAAGGCATCATACCGCCGGGCGTGGTCAACATTATTCAGGGCTTCGGGCCGGAAGCGGGCAAACCACTGGCGCAGCACAAGAGAATAAACAAAGTGGCGTTCACGGGCGAAACCACTACTGGGCGGCTCATCATGCAGTACGCATCGGAAAACCTGATTCCCGTAACGATGGAGCTGGGCGGCAAATCGCCGAACGTGTTCATGAAATCCATTGCCGACCATGACGATGCGTTCTTCGACAAGTGCGTGGAAGGGGCCGTGATGTTCGCGCTCAACCAGGGCGAAATCTGCACCTGCCCCTCGCGGCTGCTGGTCGATGAGTCGATTTACGACAAGTTTATAGAACGTGTCATAGCCCGGACCGAAGCCATCAAGCTCGGCCATCCGCTCGATCCCGACACTATGATGGGGGCGCAGGCCAGCAACGATCAGTACGAAAAAGTGCTGTCGTACATCGATATTGGTAAGCAGGAAGGGGCCGAAGTCCTGACCGGGGGCGGACCCGCCGATACCGTAGAGGGCGGGTACTACATCCAGCCGACTATTTTCCGGGGCCACAACAAAATGCGGATTTTCCAGGAAGAAATCTTCGGCCCGGTGCTGTCGGTCACAACCTTTAAAACGCCCGAAGAAGCCGTAGCCATCGCCAACGATACCCTCTATGGCCTGGGCGCGGGTTTCTGGAGCCGCGACGCACACGAACTGTACACGATACCGCGTCAGATTCAGGCCGGGCGCGTGTGGGTCAACTGCTACCACGACTATCCGGCCCACGCACCATTTGGCGGCTACAAGAAGTCGGGTTTTGGCCGCGAGAACCACCTCATGATGCTCAACCACTACCGGCAGGTGAAAAACATGCTCATCTCCTACAGCCCGGACAAACTGGGATTCTTTTGACCATGCGCATCGACATTACGCCTTCGGCGGCTGATATTATTGATACACTACGGGCTGAACACGGACCGCTGATGTTTCACCAGAGCGGGGGCTGTTGCGACGGCTCGTCGCCGATGTGCTACACGCAGGGTGAGTTCATCATCGGCTCGTCTGACGTGCTGCTGGGGCGGGTGGACGGCTGCGATTTTTGGATGTCGCAGGATCAGTTCGAGTACTGGAAACACACGCACCTGACCATTGACGTGACGCGGGGCCGGGGCGCGTCGTTCTCGCTCGAAATCCCGCTGGGCGTCCGGTTCCTGATTCGCTCACGGCTGTTTGACCCCGACGAGTACGAACGCCTGCCGCCGGTTCACGTTGGTCCGCTGGAAGTAGTTTAACGGATAGCCGCTGATTATCGATCAGCGGCTATTTTTAGCGAAACATCAGCCGGAGAGCCATGTAACTCGTTAACTACGTTCCATTAACTTTTCCATTTCTGGACCGCTGGCTAACGCATGATTGCATGACGGTAAAATTATGTCTATTGCTACTATCTTTGTTACAAATGGAACATTGCATTGTGTATCTCAGTACGTCGAATGGCGCGTTTAAAGAGGAGGACCTCAACGCCATTTTGCAACAGAGCCGGAATAACAACCCTTCGCAAGGCATCACGGGTGTGATGTTATACGTGCGGGGCAGCATTATTCAGGTACTGGAAGGCGACCGCGATGTGCTGGAAACGCTGTACAGTAAAATTGAGCGGGACCCGCGCCATATGGGTATCTCGAAAGTGTTCAGCCGCCCCATCACTAAACGACTTTTTACCGACTGGAACATGGGTTACGAGACGATTACGGCGCAACAGCTGGAGACTCTTCAGGACATTGTAAAGCTTGACGGCAGCGGCAAACCTATACTCATTGATGATGAACATATTATCCTAAAAACTATCAAAGTCTTTTACGACAGTAACCGGTACAATTGATTCCGGTCGGCGTAGTTTGTAGGTTTATATGAGATAGATTATACAACAGATCAAACTGCTTGTCAACCATGTCAGAACAACTTTACGCTACCTTCAAAGACCAGCTGATAGCCGTTGAGGGAATGACTTCTCAATCCTATCAAGCTAAAACGGGAAACACCCCCTACAGGCAGAATGGAAGAGTTTACTCTCAGAGGTAAGCACTTTGCAGGCCTGCGACTCACTGATAAATATGGGATGCTGTGTGTAGGCCCACTTTTAGAGCAAGATGATTTAGCATAGTCTCAGGTCATAATCGCAACGCTGAATGATTCTCACCTTCTGTTGTCATTCACAACTGACCCCGTATGGAACCCGACTCCACCACCCCGCTCCCGATCATCCAGCCCGATTCGTGGACGGCCCTCAACGCCTACACCAACGCTCGGATTGCGCTGGGCAACGTGGGCGGCAGTCTGCCCCTGCGCGAGGTGCTGGCGGTCAAGCTGGCCCACGCCCAAACCCAGGATGCCCTCGTCCGTCCCCTCGACATAGCCGGGCTGATGGCGCAGCTTGGCGCGTTTCGGTTGCCGGTGTTCGTTCTGAGAAGCCGCGTTCCCGACCGCAACACCTACCTGACCCGCCCTGATCTGGGTCGGCGGCTGCATCCCGATTCCGTCGCCAGCCTGCAAGCCAGTTCCCAGCCGGTCGATCTGGTATTTGTACTGGCCGACGGTCTGTCAGCAGAGGCCGTGAACCAACACGCTGTAGCGGTACTGACGCGGGTGTTGCCGGGCTTGTCGGCCCGGTATCGCTGTGGCATCGCGCTGGTAGAGCAGGGGCGGGTGGCGATTGGCGATGAGATCGGGGCGTTGCTCCATGCCCGGTTTACGGCTCTGTTCATCGGCGAACGTCCCGGCCTCTCGTCCCCGCAAAGTATGGGCGTCTATACCACCTTCGCCCCGCAAATTGGCCTGACCGACGAACGCCGGAACTGCATCTCCAACATCCACACCGACGGCCTGCCCTACAACCAGGCCAGCAACACCTTATCGTACCTGATCGCTACCTCTTTCGCCCGTCAAATCAGCGGAGTAGCCATTAAAATGGACGAGAATGTATTGAGCATACCCCCAACAAACTCTTAAAGCAAGGAAGACGAAGTACCCGGATCTATCCTGAACAGCTTCATCTTAATCAGTCGTAAAAGTAAGTTTACGCCCTGTTTTCCTCTAAACGTAGCCACTACGCAGCGTCAATCAGGACCCGTACCTGCTCAATGGCCCGGTCAATATCGGCGCGTTTTTGGGCGGGCGGATCGAAGCGGTTGAAGGGTCGCAGTTCCAGCACGAACGTTTCCTCAATGGCGTCTTCGACCGGCGTATAACGTTTGTAACTCACCATCGTAACGGGCAGCAAACCGTGTTTTTCCTTGAAGCGAATCAGGACGCTGCCGAGCCAGGCTTCTACGGCTTCATTACCCCCATCAGTCGGCACAAACTGCACGTAGGCGTGGTTACGGTCGGTCAGCCCTTGCTCATTCTGTTCAAAGTGGCCTTCACAGCTCGAAAACGTCCGGAGCAGGCCCGTCTCGTTCAGGGCATCGGTCAGCGGGCGGATGCGGGGTTCGATCTCGGTCATGGTATTGGCGAAAGTAGTAGCTTCGTGCGTCATTTCTGCTTTCCCCTACCCTTTTCCTGCCATGTCCGGTTCCTACCTCCTCTTCATTTTTCTGGCGTCCATTGCGGGGCTCCTGCTCAGCATTATTCGCTTTAAAGTCAACCCTTTTCTGGCCCTGCTGGGCGTGGGATTGCTGACGGGGCTACTCTGCGGAATGCCGCCCAGCGCGGTGGCTAAACAACTGTCTGCGGGTTTCGGGCAGACCCTCGGTGGCATCGGCATCGTCATTGGGCTGGGTGTGGTGTTTGGTGCGCTCCTGGCCAACGCCGGGGCAACGGGGCAGATTGCGGGGCTGCTGCTGCGAAACGTGGGCAACCGCCGGGCACCGCTGGCCGTGAACCTGACGGGATACTTTGCCGCCATTCCGGTGTTTTTCGACGCAGCCTTCGTTGTCTTCATGCCCCTGCTGCGGCAGTTGTCGCGCGATACGGGTTTGCCAGTGGTACGCTACGTAACGGCTCTGTCTGTCGGGCTGATTGCTACGCACTGCCTGGTTCTTCCAACGCCGGGACCACTGGCAGTCATGGGCAGTCTGGGTATTGATGCGGGCGCGTTTATCGGCGCGGCCATGCTGGTGGCCCTGGTAGCCGCACTGACGGGTGGGCTGCTGATGGGCCACTATCTAAGCCGCAACGCACCCACCGAATACACAGACACGCCATCTGCTCCAACAGAAAACATACCTAACAGAGTGGCAGGTACGCCGGTTGCATTGCCATCGGGTCGGCGGTCACTGGCGGTGTTGCTGTTTCCCATTGGGCTGATTCTCATGGGCAGTATCATAACGCCCCTGTTTCCGGTAGGTTCGGCGGGGCGGCAGGTGTTCGAGCTGGCGGGCGACAAAAACGTGGCAATGTTGCTGGGCGTGGTCCTGGCGGGCTGGAGTCTGCGGCCATACCTGAGCAAACCGTTCGACACGCTTGTGGTGGACGGAGCCGCGCAGGCGGGGCTAATTCTGCTCATTACGGGGGCGGGCGGGGCGTTTGGCAGTGTCATTGCCACGTCGGGCATCGGCGATTATCTGGTGCAGTCGCTCTCGGCTTTGCATCTGTCTCCGCTGCTGCTGGGGTTTGTGCTGGCGGCTCTGCTGCGGGCCGCGCAGGGATCGGCTACGGTCGCACTCGTTACCACATCCGCCATTCTGGCTCCGTTGCTGACCGGTGCGTCGGCAATTGGCAGTTCAGCGCATCCGCTCACGGTAGGGCTGGCCATCTGCTGCGGGGGCATCTGCTGTTCGTTTCCCAACGATTCGGCGTTCTGGGTGGTGTCGCGCTTTGGCGGGCTGACGGTCGGGCAAACGCTGCGGGCCTGGACGCTGACCAGTACCGTAGCGGGTGTGGCCGGCCTGCTCGTCACGGTACTGCTCGATTTAATTTTGAATTTTGAGTGATAGAATGGGCGGACCGATTCAAAATTGTTTCAGGTACCTGTCAAACCACAGGCTGTACCGTTCGGCGCGGTCTTTCTGGTAGCTGGGCGTGGTAATGCCGTGAAACTGACCGGGATATATAATCAACTGCGTCGGTACGCCCAGTGAACGCAGTGCCTGGTACATCTGCTCGCTGCCCGCCACCGGCACGTTGAAATCTTTCTCGCTGGCCATGAACATCGTCGGGGTTTTGATACGGTCGGCGTGCAGGAACGGGTACGAGATTTTTAGCCATTTGTCGGGATTTACCCAGGGCGCGCCAAGTTCGTTCTCATACTGATTGGCATACTGGTCGATGCCGTACATGGTCAGTTGCAGCCCGCTGCCCGCTCCACTGGCGGCTGCTTTGAAGCGCGTGTCGGTGGCAATGGCGTAGTTGGTCAGGATGCCACCGTAACTCCAGCCGCCAATGCCCAGCCGATCAGGGTCGGCTATGTTGTTGGCTACGGCGTAGTCTGCCGCGCCCAGAATATCTTCTACTTCTTTGTTGCCCCAGTCGGCGTAAATGGCTTTGGTGAAGTCCAGCCCGCGACCACTACCGCCCCGGTAATTGACGGCTACTACGGCATACCTACCAGCGGCCAGCAACTGCCGGGTCAGATCGAACGAGTAGGCGTCCTGCGCCACCGGCCCGCCGTGAATAAAGAAAATGGTGGGCAGCTTCGTACCATCGGGTACGTTGGCGGGGCGGAACAGGACATTCGAGACGCGCGTACCGTCTTTACTAATCGAGGTAAAACCCGTTACGGTGGCCAGTTGAAGTTGGGCCAGAAAATCGTCGTGTATGTGCGTAAGCTGGCGGGGCGTGCCGTTTTCCAGCGCGAACAATTCGCCGGGATGCTGCGGATCGCTGGAGAGGGTCAGCCAGGTAGTTGCCGATACGGGTTCGAGACTACCGAACGCCCGTTCGCCCCCGGCTACTTTCATGAATTTGCCATCGGCCATCGCGTATTGCCCTACGTAAACCTGCCGGTCATCGTCCACCAGTACGCCAATGCTTTTGCCGTCTTTTGCCCAGCGTGGATTACGTACGGGCCGGTCCATCAGGGCCGAAAGCAACTTCGGCTGTCCGCCGTTAGCATCAATCACGGCCAGCATGGGCTGATCATACATCAGAAAATTACCCGCTGCCGTTGATCGGCGGTAGGCAATCTGCTTTCCGTCGGGACTCCAGGCCGGGTCGGTATCAATGCCGGTCCAGGTGGTCAATTGCTTCATGATAGCCCCTTTTCGGGCGTCCATCACGTAAATATCCGTGTTCTGGTTGCGGTCCGGGTCGGTGGTGCGGTTACTCACAAACGCCAGTTTACTGCCGTCGGAACTCCATACCGGCGATTCTTCGTCGTAGCGTCCGCTGGTAAGCTGTTCCAGCTTTTTGGTACTTACGTCGAACAGATACAAGTGCACGGCCCCGCTGTCCAGATAGCCTTTCATGTCGGCTTTGAACTGATAGCGGTCCATGACGTAAGGTTTACGAACTTTAGTTTTTGCCGAATCCGAATAATCGGGATCGCGCAGCACCAGCGCAATACGTTTGCCGTCGGGCGCCCATTCGTAGTCTTCCAGATCGTTTTTGAGATCGGTAAGTTTTTTGGCTTCACCCCCGCGCCGGTCCAGCAGCCAGAGCTGGGGTTTGGTGGCTCCCTGCCGTGCCGACACGAACGAGACGTACTTCCCATCAGGGCTGAAACGCGGCTTCGATTCCCCATCAGGTGTATTGGTAAGCTGAACCGTTTCTTTTCCGTCCATACTCACCATCCAGACATCGGCGTTGCGTTTGTCTTTGGTAGTATCAACGCTGGAGATGACGTAGGTGGCCCATTTCCCATCGGGCGAAGGATGCGGGTCGCTGATGGTTTGCAACCGGTAGATGTCCTGGGGAGCGATGGGCCGTTTTTTGGCGGGCGTCTGCGCCAGCAAAACGGATGAACAGAGGATGAGCAGGCAGAGTAGGAGGGGTTTCATTGGCTGGGGATTTTTAGTCATTTTTTGTCATTCCGACGAAGGAAGAATCTCTACGTAGCTAAATATCTTCTCTACAACAAGACTCCTCCTTCGTCGGAATGACAAAAGCAATTAGAGTCAATCTTTTATCAATCAAATAGGTACCAGTCCACGCCAAATGCAAAACCCCGGCGTATTTGCAGAAAGTCCGGTGCCACGAAATAGCCGGGGCCTTGCAGAAACCCCTGATTGATGTGGTTGACTTTAACGAACAGCCGCGTACGGTTTACGCGTAGGTTAGCGTAGATGTCGGCCATCAGATACCCTTCCACCTTTTGCCGGTTTTGCAGGTAAAACTGCTGTGTAACGGGCATGTAGGCATCACCAAAATACGACGATTTGAAATGCAGGTCCACCCCAGCCTGAATATACAGCACCTTGGCGTACAGAAACTCGTACTGAATTTTGCCATTCCAGAAAACAGCGGGCGTCCGCAGCACGTTAGAGCGCGACTGTACCGTGTAATACGCCTGACCCGACGTCAGAAATTTACCCACCTGAAGGGCATAGCCCAGGCCGGTGCGCAACACGCTGAACGAGCCGTTGTCCTGCCGGGCCACGCCGTCGGTGTCATAATAGACGTAATTGCTCAGCAGCGTGTAGTCGAGACCGGGCTGTAAACTGATTTTTTTGTACCGCAGGTTCAGTTCGCCGTGGGCGTGGTTATAGCCCCGCAGCTTGAAGTTATTGCGCCAAAAATACACGACGCTCTGAAACCGCTCCTGCAACAGCGTGGGCTGCACCAAAGCTGCCGTGTAGCCCGCCGTAAACAGCTTGCTCTCCACCTGCCCCTGCAACCGGAAACCGCCCCCCACCTGATACTCGGCTTCGGCGGTCAGCCGCGACAGACTATCGGGGAAGTAATAGCCCAGCCAACCGCCCAGAAACGTTTCGTTGCGCCGGGTTTCGTATTCGTTGAACTCAGTGGCCGAGGTATTGTAGCGGGTGTACTGCCCGTAAATCCGGCTGCGCAGGTACGCCCGGTAGTTGAACGCCGACCGCCCAAACTGATAGGTTCCCTTCAGCCCGAACTGATTCTCCAGCAACCGAAAACGCGCATCCTGGTAGATATCCGTCGAGTCGCCGAGCGTAGTCAGGTTAGAGTTGAACGGCGGGCGGGTGTTGGCCGGGTAAAAGGCGGCAGTTGTATCAAACTGCGTTGTTTTGGGTGTCTGATTGGCCCGCAGGGCGTTGTCGTTGAAAAAGTTTTTGCTCCGGCGGTAGTCGAGCCGATGAAAGAACTGTAGTCCCTTCCCGGCCACAAACTGCTGGTAGATATGCCAGTTGTTTTGAATCTCGCGCCCGTAGCCCGCCGTAAGCCGGGGATCGCCTTCGTAGTCATAGACGTTGCGAACCGGCTGCCCGTCGGCCGACTGCGCAACGCCCGGCAACAGCCCGCCCTGCTCGGCCAGTTCGTGATTCATGTTGATAAAATGCAGCAGCAGGGTATATTTTTCGTTTTTGGATCTGTAGTTGGTGTGCGCCAGAAACCCCCAGTCCTGCGCCAGCAGCCGCTGCAGCGACGAGGAGTTGGACCCCAGCGGTACGCCAAACTGACGCTGCGACGTAAACCGCTGCACGGCAAAGCCCGCGTTCAGGCGCGGCTTGATATTCTGCGTAAAATCGAACCGCAGAATGTTCTGATTTTGGCCACCGAGGGCCAGGTACATGTCCGAAAACGGCGACTTCGTATTGAAGTACTTCACGTTCATGGTCTGGTAGGCATAGGGATCAAATACGTGGTAGCCCGTCTGCGCCCCAATCTGTTCGGGTATCGGCACAAATACCGACCGCATGGGCGTACCGAGGTTACCGAGATTCTGGTAAAGATTTTCATAGCGGTTCACGTACAAATACCGGTGTACGTTATCCATAGTAGTATCGACGGTATAAAGTTTCTCGCGGTTGTTGAGTACGTCATCTTCCAGAATATAGTTAGTCGATTTGGGGCCGTAAATAGCCTTAGTCGAATCGTCGATGCCGGTGGGCGAGGTGTTGGTGAAGGCCCCCGGTCGGGTGGTCTGATTGCCGAAGCCGCCCGGAAAACTGCCTGGCACCTGCCCCGTACCCGGAGACTGCTGCGCCCGGCCCCACAGAGCACCACCAAGAAATAAGACCAGGAAAAAGAAACGCTGATTCATTCCATCAAAAATACGGCAAATCTAATTGGGTAAGTTCGCACGTTATTTCGATTAAGATTTTTTAAGCATAGCCTGTTGCAAAAACCGGTTCAGTTCATCAGCGCAGCTGGGCAGCGGCAGCATGGCAACAGGCAGGTAATACAGCGGCCAGGTTTGTCGTTCGGCGGGGGTGAGCAGGGCATCGAGTTTTACCCAGTCTTTTTCGGTCGTCAGGATGGCGGCACCCTCAGGCAGAGTCAATACAATGCGGTTGAGATCAGCACGGGAATACGCGTAATGGTCAGCAAAGCGATGGTGGTTCAGCAACGTGAACTGCTGACGTACATACGCTTCGAGGGGATCAGCATTGGCCAGGCCCGACACCAGCACCACCACTTTCGACCACGGATTGTTTCGTTCGAGCTTATCCGGTGCATTGGAGAAAGCAACAGGCGGATTATAACGCAGAGTGGCAAAGAAAACCGGTACGTCGGGACAAGCGTAGCGGTAAATTTCATAGCGAATCAGTTGTTGGTCAGTTACGGGCAGGTCAGCCGGGCATTTGGTAACGACAACGGCATCGGCGCGGGCGGCTCCGTACCGGGTTTCGCGCAACAGCCCCGCCGGGAACGGAAAATCGGTATAGAAAGGGCGGTTATAATCGCTTAACATCAGCGTAACATTGGCCCGCACGGCGCGGTGCTGAAAGGCATCATCGAGCAGAACGAGCCGGGTTTCCGGGTATTGCTGCTCGATAATCTGAATGGCCCCGGCCCGGCGTTCGCCCACCGTTACCCGCACCCGGTGGCCGTACTTGCGGAAAAGTTGCAAAGGCTCGTCGCCAATGGTCGCGGCTAAGTCAGTATCGTCTGCAGTTCGGAAGCCGCGCGTCTTCCGACCGTAACCCCGGCTCAGTATCACCGTCTGATACGTACCGGTCAGACCAGCCGAGGCAGACCGTTCAATCAAAAACTCGATCATTGGCGTTTTTCCCGTTCCGCCCACGGTCAGATTTCCTACGCATATTGTCTGAATGGCAGGTGTAACGCTTCGCTTTAACTGATTGTCGAATAACCAATTACGCCCGTCAGTGACCAGCCCATAGAGTTTAGCGAGCGGTTTTAGTAACCAAAAAAGGGAAGAAAGTTTCACCAACAATTTCGTAATATTGCCCGTTCCGATTCACCAAAAGTAGTACTTTTAAACCTGATTCATTCCGCCCCGATTACCCTGCACTAATGAGTTTAACTGCCGACTACCTGAAATATACGTTGCATTTTCGCTTCGAAGCGGGTACGTCACGTGGAACCCTCACCGAGAAAACAAGCTATCTGATTCGGATCGGGGACGATGACAATCCAGCTGTTGTTGGCTACGGCGAATGCGGCCCGCTAACGGGTTTGAGTTACGACGACCGGCCCGATTTTGAGGAGAAACTGGCGGGTTACTGCCGCGAGTTTAACGATATGGACCTCGAACTTTTCTCCTGGAACGTCACCATTGTCCTCAACCAGCTTATCAGCCCCACCTTCCCCAGCATTCTATTCGGTTTTGAGACCGCCATGGTCGATTTTCTGGCGGGGGGTTGCCAAATTCTGTGTCCGTCCGATTTTACCAGCGGGCAACGAAACATTCCCATTAACGGTCTGGTCTGGATGGGCAACCGGGCGTTCATGCAGAATCAGATCGACGAGAAGTTAAAGACCGGATTCACCACCATCAAACTTAAAATCGGGGCCATTGACTTCGATCAGGAATGCGAACTGCTGGCGGGTATTCGCGAGCGGTTTTCTGCCGATCAGATTACGCTGCGGGTCGATGCCAACGGCGCGTTCCGGCCCGCCGATGCCATGACCAAGCTGGAACGACTATCGCAGTATGACCTCCACTCCATTGAGCAGCCCATTGCTGCCGGTCAGCCTGAACTTATGGCCGAACTCTGCCGCCATACGCCGGTACCTATTGCCTTAGATGAAGAGTTGATCGGACAAATGGAGTACGTGCAGAAATACCGGCTGCTCAAGAAAATTTATCCGCAGTACATCATCCTTAAACCCACCCTGCTGGGCGGTTTGCGCCACTGCGACGAGTGGATCGAGCTGGCCGGTCGGCTCAACATCGACTGGTGGATCACCTCCGCCCTCGAATCGAACATTGGCCTGAACGCCATTGCGCAGTACGCAGCCCAGTTCAAAAACCCCCTACCGCACGGCCTCGGCACAGGTCAGCTCTACTACAACAACATAGACAGCCCCCTCCAGATCACGAACGGTCAGCTTCATTACGATTCTGGACAGGGGTGGAACCTGTCTTTAATTGCGAATGAGTGAATATTGCTGACGCAGGCAACCTACGTACCGCTGAAGGTATTCACTCATTCACTCATTCGCAATTGAGAAAGCGTAAACGCTTCCGGGCTGTTGGGTTCGGGCTGGAAATCATAGACCCAGTTGGCCTGTGGGGGCATACTCATCAGGATGGATTCGGTACGTCCGTTGGTTTCGAGACCGAATTTAGTACCCCGGTCCCAGACCAGATTGAACTCTACGTAACGACCCCTACGCAGTAGCTGCCACTGCTTTTCGCGTTCGCCATATGGCAATGGGCTATTTTGCCGCATGAAATTCGTGTAGATCGGGGCGAAGACATTGCCCACATCCTGCACAAAAGCGAACAGATCGGCTTGCCGAGTGGGGTCGCCATCGGGTTTGAGGTAGTCGAAAAAAATACCGCCAATGCCGCGCGTTTCCTGCCGGTGCGGGATAGAAAAATACTCGTCGGCCCAGGCTTGGAAACGCGGGTAGTCGGCCACGGAGTGGCGATTGCAGACGGCTTCGAGCTGGGCGTGAAACCAGCGGGCATCGTCCGGCACAACGTAGTGCGGGGTGAGGTCAATGCCGCCCCCAAACCAGCTTTGGCCCGTGTTCATCTCAAAATACCGCACGTTCATGTGAATGATGGGCATCATAGGCGAGTGCGGATGCAGCACGATAGACACGCCGGTCGCGTAAAATTCGGGTATTGTGTCAGTATCAGTGATGTTGAGCGACCGCAGCGTTGCTTCGGTGGCAGGTCCGTGTACGGCAGAGAAGCCTACCCCTCCCTTTTCAATAATACTGCCGTTGGCCATCGTGCGCGAACGCCCCCCGCCCCCACCGGGCCGCTCCCAGGCATCTTCGCGAAACCGCCCGCTGCCGTCGGCATCTTCCAGCGACTGGCAGATGCGGTCCTGTAACTCCCGAAAAAATTCGGTTATCGTTTCTTTGGAAATGGGTTGTTGAGGTATCATGCGGTTTGTAACGATAATACGATTTTTGTCATGCGGGAGTTTGTCATGCTGAGAAACGAAGCATCTCAATATAGCGAGGACTTTTCAGCTACGAAGAGATGCTTCGTTCCTCAGCATGACAAACTCCCGCATGACAAAAAAATCACTCGGCCAGTTTCAAGGCATACCGGGCCGGGCGTTGTTTGTTGAGCAACAGCAGCAACCCCTGCTGGGCCAGGAGTTTGAGTTGTTTGTCGGCCCGATAGGTCGAGATGTTGGTAAGCTTAGCCAGTTTTTCGGCGGTGATGTCGTCGTTTCGGCGCAGGTACTGAATCAGCAACCGTACCGATGGCGACTGTACGAGTGCAGCAGTGGGAGCATCGGGCGAGATAATGAGCTTATTGGTCGGTACCGACTTGTCTTTGGCCCGTACATAAATCGTGCGTTTACCCGCTTCGTCAATGACGTAGTGCGGCTTTTCGTCGCTCTCCACAATGTTCAGGATCAGGACTTTACGGCCATCCGGCGATAGCGTTTCGTAGCTGACGGCCAGAGGAGGGTCGATGAACTGGTCGGCGGCTTCTTCAATCCAGCGCATTTCCCGCAGTTCTGACGGTACACCCAGCATCCGACCATCGTCGGCCACGCCGATGAGCAGCGTCCCGCCACTCGTGTTGGCAAACGCGGCCAGCGTTCGGGCAATGCGATAAGCCGACGAGAGCGTCCGTTTAAACTCCAGCCGGACGCCCTCGCCCTGCTCAATCAGCGCGTCGAGTTCGGTACGATTCATACCGAATTAACAATAAATGGCCTGATTGTTCACCAACATATTACACCATTGCGCCGGTGCGTTCAAGCAGGACTTTGGTTTTTTTGACACCTTCATACTCGTCGGTATGCTCACCTTCGTACTCAATACCGACAATACCCCGAAAGCCGCTGTCTTTTACGATCTTCATCATTTTTTCGTAGTCGACGAGCGTGTCATTACCCTGCTCGTTGAAGTCGTGCGTCTTGGCCGACACGCCCTTGGCGTAGGGCATCATCTCTTTGGTGCCTTTGTAGCGATCATAATCCTCCACGCATTTACCGCCCCACTCGGTACCGTTGTCGGCCCGGCGCAGGCAAAAATTACCGAAGTCGGGTAACGTACCCACGTTCTTCATCTTCACCTGCTTCATTACGCTCGCCAGCCATTCGCCGTTTGACGAGTAGCCACCGTGATTTTCGACGATAACGTTGATTCCCAGTGGCTTGGCAAATTCACCGAGGCTACTCAGCCCCTCCACCGCACTTTTCATGACGGCCTCCGACGAGCCAACACCGTGTGCATTAACCCGGATAGTTTTGCAACCGAGGTACTTGGCGCACTCCACCCATTTCTTGTGATTATCGACCGCCTTTTGCCGTTTGGCCGTGTCGAGATCGCCCAGCCCGCCTTCGCCATCGATCATAATGAGGTGGTTCGAAACGCCGTTGTCTTTGCAGCGTGTGAGCAGGTCGTTCAGGTACGCCGTATCGTTGGCTTTATCCTTGAAAAACTGGTTGACATACTCCACAATACTAATGTCGAACTCTTTACGGGCAATGCCGGGGAAGTCGAGGTTCGTGATTTTTTTGGCAAAGAGAGCCTTGTGCAGCGACCACTCGGCCAGCGAAATGTCGAAAAAGAGCTTCTTTTTCATTGGTTCGGCAAATACAGCGGGGGCCAGGGCAAGTCCGGCAGCGGCTGCGGCAGCCTGTTGCATAAATTGGCGACGGTTTGTCATAAATAGAAGGGTTTGTGAATTGAGTGGCACAGTTGAACTGTAAATAGTTTCTGTTTATCAAAGCTACGGAGTTTAGCCCTACATTTCAGACATGATTTCTCAGGAAACGATTAACGAGGCCCATGACCGCATCAGGCCATTTATTCACCGAACGCCGGTGCTAACCTGCCAGACCATTAACGACCGGGCCGGAACCAGCCTGTATTTCAAGTGCGAGAACTTCCAGAAAATAGGCGCGTTCAAAGCGCGGGGTGGCCTGAATGCCGTATTGCAGGTCGCTGAAAATCAGGAAGGAACGGCCATTACGACCCATTCATCGGGCAACCACGCGCAGGCCGTAGCGTTTGCCGCCCGGCAGGTGGGCCTGCCCGCCTATATCGTGATGCCATACAGCGCCCCACAGGTAAAAAAAGACGCTGTACGCGGCTACGGAGCTGAAGTCATTGAATGCGAACCAACCCTTGAAGCCCGCGAACAGGGCGTTCGTGACGTGATGGTTCGAACGGGTGCCGTACTGGTACATCCCTTCGACGATGACCGCGTCATTGCCGGGCAGGCCACGGCAGCGAAAGAACTTATCGAAGATTACGGTCAGGAAACGCCGTTCGATGTTATTCTGGCACCCGTGGGCGGGGGCGGACTGCTGAGTGGTACGGCCCTGAGTGTGCATTATTTCTCGCCCCAAACCCGCGTCGTAGCGGGCGAACCAGCCGGTGCTGCCGACGCCGTACTGTCGTTCCAGAGTGGACGCGTTGAAAAAGCACCGTACATCAACACCATTGCCGACGGGCTACTGACCAGTCTCAGCGAGCGGACACTGGCCATTATCCGCGAACACGTATCAGTAATTCTAACCGTGTCGGACGAAGAAATCATTGCGGCCATGCGGCTGATCTGGGAGCGGATGAAAATCATCATCGAGCCATCCTGCGCCGTACCACTGGCCGCTGTGCTGAAATACCCGGACCAGTTTACCGGGCAAAAAGTCGGCATCATCCTCACGGGTGGTAACGTTGATCTGGGTAGGCTGCCGTTCTGAATTAGCCTGGTTGTATGCTGAAAAATCGACCCGAAGTCTTTATGTCACCAATTACCCCCCCCTTTACTATTATGATTGGGGTCATCAAGGAGTTGTTTGATTAGGTCAGCCACGTCTTTGGTCATCAGGTCGGCGGTACTAAGGCCGTAGAGACCGGCAATCTGCTCAATGCGTTCAATGTCGAGTCGGGTCTGCCCGTTTTCAAGGCGGCTGTACGCGGTTTGGGTAATGCCGAGATGCTCGGCTACTGCTGCTTGTGGGTATTGGCAGAACTCCCGCAGTTTACGAATGAGGGTCAGAGTGTTGGACACAATGCTGGATAAATAAGAAAGTAGCTAATTGAGTACGAAAAAAGGGCATATTCGTTGACGTTATATCGTCCAACGGCATAATTTTACGTGAAATCACCCTTTTATGGATGAAATCATCCCATACTACCGCCTGTGGTCAGTTTAACGTACCGCTGTCTATGCGTATTTTGCATAATTCTATGATGAGATTGCATATGAGTATGCAGAAAAATATTTGCGGTATGCACCACGACCCGCCAATTTTGCATCAACCAACCACCACAGTAACGGCTGGCTCGAGACGGAACGACGCAGTGGAACGGTTGGGACACTTAAACCAAATCTAACCAATGAACATGATGAGTTTAGACAACTACGGCGTTGTCGAGATGGACGCAGACGTTTTACACACGATTAATTGCGGGGGTAACCCTATTGTTCGTAAA
>JBBRUB010000013.1:0-16474 GCA_038248175.1 Cytophagales bacterium
CGGTGATTTCAGGTGGTAAGTCCAGCGTGGTTACTTCGATTTTTAGACGACCCTTGGTACGGGTCTTGGCGGGCTGATCTTCCACCCAGAACTCCATATACTGCGGTTTATCACGCAATCGGTTAAACTGGCTCAGCGACGGTGTCCAGGTCAGTTCACCCTGTGAGGTGAGTTTGCTGCCCTCGGGCATCTGATCTGGAATAGGTACGAACGTGATGGGGTCGCCGTCATCGTCACGTACGAAGTCGGAGTTGAGACTATAGGTATTCTGGATACGGTAGCTGACGTAGAACGGGCGCATATCGGTCACTACCGGCGGGCGGTTCACGTGCAGGACCTTGAACTCTACCTGCTGATTGGCGGTTTGTCCTTGCTGATTGCGCACCTCGAAACTCACCGGAATCAATTTGGCATTCTGCACACGATCAACGAGGTCGTAGCCAGGTGTCCAGCTAAAATTGCCGAGCGAGTCAAGCTGCATACTTTCCAGTCGATCTGGGCCGAAATGGTATCGTAGTATGTCATCAGAGCTGCCCGTAGCTTTCAGCGTGAAGCGGACGGGGGTTCCTTCCGGCACTACACTCCAGTTGGGCTGGGTAGGTAAAATAATCTGAAGCGGTTTCGTATCCTGAGCATGGCCGCTGACTGTCCAAAGCACAGACAACCAAAGACTCATACCAATACCGGCAATGCGATTCATAAGCAGCAACAATCGGATGGTCCAATGAGGAAAACGTAAAAGTAAGACCCCAGATTTTGTGAACGTCCCTGATTGATACTTTTCTTAGACAGGAATCTACTATGTAGCCCGATAATTGCATTTTTTCTATAACAAACAAGATGTATGGGATAAAAGTCTGGCTACTGATAGGCTGGTAAGTCAAACGAGAAGGTAGTACCTACGTCGGGCGTACTATCTACGGCGATGTAGCTGCCGTGGAGTTCAACGATTTTCTGGGCGATGGCCAAGCCCAGTCCCAGCCGCGATTTTTCGCGCACGCTGCCAGTGCGGTAAAAACGGTCGAACACATACGGAAGATCATCAGAGGCAATGCCCCGGCCCGTGTCGGCCACCCGAATATGGACATGGGCCGCGTTACTTTGAAATACGCTCACGTTTATACGCCCATCGCTGGGTGTGTACTGGATGGCGTTCGAGATGAAATTCTGAAGCACCCGCTCAATCAGGGCCACGTCGGCATGCACTAAGGGCATGTTTCGGGGTAGGTCGGCGGTGAGGTGAATTTGTTTCTGAACGGCCTGCGGCTCAAATTTTAGCAGATTATCCTGAATCAGTTCGGTAATTGAGAAGGGTTCAATGTGGACGTCGGTTTGCCGGGCTTCCAGTTTGGAGAGTTCAAACAGGTCTGTGACCAGCCGTCCCAGGCTCTTCGTGTTTTTTAGAATCGTTTGCAGATACATCTTTCGCTCCTCAATGGAGAGCAGGTGTTCTTTTAGCAGAATCGTTTCGGTATAGCCCTCGATAGAGGCTAAGGGCGTTCGCAAATCGTGTGAGATATTGGCGACCAGTTCGCGTCTGAGGTTATCATTGCGACTAAGCGTTTCGACCGAGGTTTCGATCTGTTCGGCCATTTCATTAAACGCCGTTCCCAACTGACCAATCTCGTCGCCAGTATTAATATGGACGCGGGTGGTCAGATCGCCTTCGCGCAGTTGCTGCACCCCGTCAGACAATTTGCGAATGTTGCGGGTCAGGACAAAAATCAGCAGCAAACCCACCACCAGCACCACCCCGGCAGAAATGAGCAGACTCCGCAGCAGCGCACTCAGAATATAACTCTGTTTCACCGACGATAGATCAGCCTGATCGCTGGTGCCGATGGTCACGTACAGATAGGCCACCGGCGAGCCATCGGGCGTGGACAGCGGTGCCACTGAGAAAATCTTGGGGTCGTCGGGGTTGCGCGGGTCGTCATTATAGACAGGTAGTTTTTCTGTACCCGCAAGCAGTTTCTGGATTTGCACTGCCGAGACAGCCGTAAGTTTCGTGTCTTCGGGTTTGGCCGACGACACCAGAATCTTGCCGTCGAGGTCAACAATAAACAGTTTGATGGTAGGGTTGATGGTCATGGACGCCATAAAGAGGTCGTTCATGCCTACGTCGGACACTTGGGCTGTAATGGTATCTATCTTGATCTGGCGGGCAATGGATGCGGCCAGGTTCAGATTGGCCCGCTGCGTCACCTCGTTAATGTACCGGCGCGATGCATTCGTGACTGACAGCACATCGACCACACAGATAATCAAATGCAAAACTGCAAACAGCAACGATAGCTTTACGGTGAGGGATAGGTTTTTCATTTAAATCAAGGTTCATCGGTAAACTTATAGCCCATAGCCCAGACGGTCAGGATGTAGCGTGGGTGGGCGGGTTCCTGCTCGATTTTCATGCGCAGCCGGTTGATGTGCGAGTTGACGGTGTGTTCGTAGCCTGGATATGAGTAATCCCAGACCTGATTGAGCAACTCGGTACGCGAAAACGCCCGGCCCGGATTACGCATGAACAGCGTAAGCAGGTCGAACTCTTTGGCCGTTAACTCAACCACGCTTCCGCCCAGCGTTACCCGGCGCGAATCGACCGAAAGCTGGAGTTCACCCTGACGATACACGGGTGAGCGCGGGCTGTGATTATTCTCGAACCGACGCAGCCGGGCCTTCACCCGCGACAAAAACTCCCGAATACCAAACGGTTTGGTGATGTAGTCGTCGGCGCCGAGATCGATGGCCAGGACTTTGTCAATTTCTTCGGTGCGCGAGGTCAGCATCAGAATCGGCACGTTTATTTGCTGTTTACGCAATTGCTGACACACTTCAATGCCATTCATGCCGGGCAACATAATGTCCAGAATAATTACATCGTAGGGATTTGCCGTGGCCCGTGTCAGCCCGTCTTCGCCGGTGCTGGCGATGTCGGCCTGTACGTTGATGTCGCGCAGGTTGATAGCTACGAGGTTGGCAATATCTGTATCGTCTTCGATTACTAAAGCCCGTTTACCCATGCTATCGATTGATTTACTGGTCATTGAAGTCAAATGTGGTGATTAATTTTCAGTAGTTGATGGCACACGTAACAACAATCAATGACAGGTATTAAACCACCTTCTTCATAGCAGAGCCTGGTAATTACGAACCAGAATCCGACTGCGGTTGTAGGTGATTACGTTTTGCCGTTTCAGATCGCGCAGCACGCCCGTTACCAACTGCCGCGAGGTGATGGTCATTTTGGCAATGTCCTGGTGAGTCAGCGACATTTTTACGTCGATTTCAGTACCCACGCGCCGGCCAACGGCATCGGCCTGCTCGCGGATGAACTGCCGGATGCGACTACTCGCGCCCTGAAAACAAAGCGACTCGTAGCGGTGCTGCACTTTTTTGAGCCGCTGGACCACCAACTGCGTTACCTGAACGCTGAACAGATAATTTGATGCCAGTAGTGGTTTGAGTTCATTGATGGATACCGCACTGACCAGAGCCTGCTTGGATACTTCGGCCACGTCGTCCTGTTGTGGCCATCCCACCAGCCCTAACTCGCCAATGACGTCGCCCGTTTGCCGGAAGTCAAGAATGATCTCGCGCCCGTCGGTCGAATAGCGCGACAGTTTGATTTGGCCCTGATGTACCAGATACAACATAGGCATGGTGGCCGCCGGTAAAAACAAAAGTTCGCCTTTTGTCCGCGGCTGCACCACGAGCCGCCGACTTAGCTGATCCCGCTCGGTGTCGCTCAGGGCATCGAATAGTCTAAACTGACTCAGCAGATTTGGCGTTGTGTTGTTCATCGTATTTATTGTTTTGCTATGTGCACGGCTTGTTACATGGGCAAAGATCAGCTTAGCTTATCACGAAAGTATCACGCAGAAATCATATTTCGGTTATATTCAGCTACGGCGGGATTTATGTCGGCCCGACGACAGTTCGTAAAAAGACAAAGGCCCAATTTTGGCCGACAAAATAGAGTTACTAACCACGGTCAGATCATGAAAACCCTGATTCTAATTGCGTTCAGTCTGTTGCTTCCCCCCGTACTCTGGGCGCAGGCATCGCTGGCTTCGTTTACCAAAGAGACCGATGCGTTTTTACAGGCCCACGTTAACGATGGCCGCGTTGCTTACGCCAATCTGAAGAAAGACCCGTCTGTTATCAATAAGTTATACGCTCAGGCTGGAGCCATGAATCTGTCCGGCGCGTCGGCTGCGGAGAAGAAAGCGTTTTATATCAACGCCTATAATCTGGCTGTTATCCACCAGGTTGTGGAAAACTACCCCATCAAATCGCCGATGGACGTACCGGGCTTTTTCGATAAAAAACAGCAGAAAGTTGCGGGTGAGAACATGACGCTGAACCAATTAGAGAAAGAAAAGCTCCTGAAAGCCTACAGCGATGCCCGCGTTCACTTTGCCGTAGTCTGTGCCGCTAAAGGGTGTCCGGTCATTGATAACAACGCCTACACCGCGCAGAATCTGGACGCGCAACTGGACGCCCGCGCCAAACTGGCCCTGAACAGCTCGTATTTTATCCGGGTCGATAGCGGCAAGAAGAGCGTGGACGTATCGAAGATTTTCGAGTGGTACGCCGACGATTTCAAAAAGGGCGGTAAATCCGTCCTGGCGTACATCAATGGCTTTCGTCAACAGGACATCCCCGGCAATTACAAAGTCGGCACGTACGAGTACGACTGGAGCCTGAACAGCCGGTAGGGGTGGAGTAATCTCACTTCAACTCCGTCACCAGCGTCGATTTGTTGTACGCGCCGAAGCACCCCAGCCCACCCCGGATGTTAGTTTGTATCAGTACCGGCTCGGCAAAGGGATTCCTGCCCGCCCGGCTCTGCCGGTCCACTTCATCGTGGTAGCGATAGTAATTGACATCGACGTTGAGCAAGTGGGCCGTTAGCGGACTCTGCGGAAGAGAGATGGTTTGCTGACCGTTCTGGAATGAAAACGCTACTGCCAGCCGACCCCGGCCCGATACCATCTCCTGACCATCCTGCCCTACATCGGTAATTGTTGAGCCATTGCTGAAAAACCAGCTGCCCGGCTGCCTGATTAGCGTGTCTCGCGGGGGGGTGTTGGGTGATGTGAAAATAGACGTTCTGAAACTAAAATCATTCTGTCCCGCTGCCCGGTAATAATTGATTTGCCCGGCAGGGTCGCGCCACCTCAGGCGGGCAAAATACTCTTTATAGGCGAGGCCAATCTCAGTACGTACAGTGGAGTCGATCAGGACGTTATCTAATGCTACCGGCCCCGGCACGGTGCAGGTGGCCGTAACGGTTTGTCCGTTGGGTACGCTGACAGTGAGCGTATAAGTTTTACCAGCAACAATAGGTAGCTGTTCAGGGGTGGCCCGATAATACGGATTGAACCCCCGATCACTGAGAACAGCATTGGTTAAAGAGACGGAGCGGCTTCCGTCCGAAAGCGTAACAACGGCGTTCAGTACGTTAAAGAAACTTAGACTATTCTGACCTAACACGGTTGATGAGCGGCCCACGCGGGCTGCCAGTACGGTGTCCTGCGGAGAAATGAAAAAGGCCACCACCAGCTTTTCGGGTTCTTTAGCCAGTCTGTCGGGACTTACTTCCTGTTTCAGACTGTCGCATCCCGCCAGCGCAAAACCAGTCAGCAGCAGGACAATGTATGATATAGTTTTCATGCTCAGAATTTGAAATTATAACTGAACGACGGCACTACCGGGAATACCGAATAGCGAAACAGCCCCGTCCGGTCCGTGGAGAACCCCCGGCTGTCGGTCGCTCGCACCGTTTCGAGTTGATAGAAGAACGGGTTTCGCCGGTTGTAGGCGTTGTACAGGCTAAACTCCCAGGTTCGTTCGTGGCGTTTTTTCTTCTTGTGAAACTGAATCGAGACGTCGAACCGATGGTAGGCTTCGGCCCGGAAGCTGTTTTTCTCCTGCCCGTAATCGCTCACCTGCGAACCGAAATCGAAGAGTGGAGCAATCAGTCTCGGCACACGGTCTGACAGTGAAGCGAGCTGCGTACCGGGGTCGTGCCGGTACGCGCGGTAGTTGGCAACGGGTACCGTAAGCGCGTTTCCGGTGCCATAGACCCATGTACTCGATAGCGTAATGCGTTTGCTCAGTTCGTAAATACCCACCACGGAAATGTCGTGCCGCCGGTCGTAGCGTGGAAAAAACGGACGACCACCGTTGAGTTCGGCAAACTGCCACTGCGTCCAGGAAAGTGTGTAGCCCAGCCAGCCCGACAGCCGCCCGGTTTTGCGCTGGAACAGCACCTCGGCCCCGTAACTCCAGCCCCGGCCCGCCGTTACGTTGTCTTCCCACCGCACCCGCTCTGCCGACGTGGGGTCATTGACAAGCAGAAAACTCGCGCCCTCTTTGTAGTTGATGATATTCTGCATCGTTTTGTAGTAGCCCTCTACAGTAAGCGCGAAACCGCTGCCGAGCGGAAACTTATCCGAAAAATCTTTTGCTAAACCGACCGCTACCTGCCGCGACTGTTGGGGTTTAACGCGGTCGGTGGTAGGTACCCACAAATCCGTTGGCAGACCAATGCCGGTGTTACTCAGCAGATGAACGTACTGGTTCATGGTGGCGTATGACGCCTTGGCCGCTAAACCCGGTTTGATCTGGTACGACATCGACAACCGGGGTTCGGGCCGGAGGTAGCTAACGGCTTTCTGCGAAAACAAACTCAGCCGCAACCCGCCGTTTACGCGCCACTTCTCATTGGGTCGCCACGTATCTTCAACGTATACACCCGATTCTACGGCGTTGATGGCTTCTACGTCGCTGGTGAAGCGGTCGATGAGTGTGTTTTGCACGACGAGTGCGCTGGGTGTGAAACGGTGCGCAATAGTCTGCGCCCCAAACCGAATGGAGTGCCGGGGCGAGGGGTAATAATCGAAATCCATTTTGGCCGACAAATCACGAATACCCGACGAATACCGCAGCGACGTACTGAATGCACTGGTACCGCCCGTGCCGTTACCGGTCTCGTCCGACGAAATGTTGAATTTGTAATTGGAGTAAATCAGCGATACGTTCGAGAACAGTTTCTGGCTGAACAGGTGATTCCAGCGGAGGGTGCCAGTGGCGTTTCCCCAACCGATGCCCACGTCGGTACCTTCGGTTTGCTCGCGGGCGTAGAAGCGGTCGCGCCCGAAGTAGCCGCTCAGATAGACCTTGTTCTTCGGTCCAAAATCGTAGTTGGCCTTCGCGTTGAAATCGTAGAAATAGTAGCCCGCATTGGTCTGCCCGTCGCTCTGCGCCTTAATCAGCGGAGCCGCTACCACATCCAGATACGTCCGGCGTCCCGACAGGAGAAAGCTGCCTTTTTTGTTTTTGGTAAACGGCCCTTCCAGCGTTAGTCGGCTGGCAATGAGTCCGATGCCGCCTTCGCCACGCAGTTTCTCTTTGTTGCCATCTTTCATGTTCAGCTCGATTACCGACGACAACCGCCCGCCGTACCGCGCCGGAAAACCGCCTTTGGTCAGCTCCACGCTCTTAAGCGCGTCGCCGTTGAAGACCGAGAAAAAACCGAACAGGTGGCTGGCGTTATAGACCGTGGCTTCGTCCAGAATAATCAGGTTCTGGTCCGGCCCGCCCCCGCGCACGTAGATACCGGTTTGCCCTTCGGAGCCTTTTTGCACGCCAGGCATGAGCTGCAATACCCGCAGTACGTCTTTCTCGCCCAGAAACGCCGGTATCTTTTTGATTTGCGAGATGGGTACGTCGATGCGGCTCATCTGAGCCGACTCACTTACGCGCTCGGTGGTGCGGTCGGCTTTTACGTTTACTTCCGACAGAACCCGTCCGGGCGTGAGCAAGACGTTGAGACTGATGTTTTTGCGCAGGTCAAGCTGGCGAACAACGGGTTCGTAGCCCACGAAGGAAAACGCAATCCGGGCCGAATCCTGAGCAGGCAGGGTGAGCGAGAAGAAGCCGTAGGTGTTGGTAGTGGTGCCAACGGTAGTGCCGGGCCGATAGACATTAACGCCGATGAGGGCTTCCTGACTGCCCGCTTCGCGCACGTAGCCGCTAATGGTGACCGTACCCGGCTGCGACCAGACCGGAACACTACCTGCCAGTAAAACGAACAGGTAAATAAATGAACGCATATAGAGAGGTTTGATTGAAAGGAGTATAAATATAATCGAATGGTTGGAAACAGACCGGTAACATCATCTTTTCTTAACACAGATCAACAATTGTTTCGTACGTGGTCACTGCATCGTTTACGCCCTTTTTTCAGAACAAAATGACTGATTGTGAGGTCTATATTAACGAAATACAATGCTGAAAAAACGGCTTACTCAACTATGCTTCATTTTGATAAACTTTCGCTCAACGTACCCGCTACCCGAAAGCCCCGCGTCGTTATTATCGGCGGTGGTTTTGGTGGTATGAACCTGGCCAAAAGACTGCGCCACAGCGACGTGCAGGTAGTACTCTTCGACAAGCAAAACTACAACGGGTTCTGGCCGCTGCTGTATCAGGTAGCCACCGCCGGACTGGAGCCGGATTCTATTGCAGAGCCGTTCAGAAAGATGTTCGACGGGCAGAAAGATTTTCACTACCGTATGGTACGGGTCGATACCGTTAACCCGGCGGCCCAGACCGTGCATACGCTCATCGGCGAGTTGCACTATGATTACTTAGTCGTTGCGACCGGCTCAAAATCGAACTTCTTTGGTAATGAGAACATCGAAAAATTCTCGCTGCCGCTCAAAACCATTCCCGAAGCACTGGACATTAGAAGCCAGTTTTTGCAGTGTTTTGAGCAGGCAAGCCTTACAATAGACCCCCATGTGCGGCAGAGTCTGCTAAATTTCGTGATTGCCGGAGCCGGGCCAACGGGCGTCGAGATGTCAGGGGCACTGGCTGAGATGCGCGAACACGTATTACCCAACGACTACCCAGGGCTGGATTTCCGCCAGATGAATATCTATCTGGTAGAAGGTGCGGATAAGGTGCTGCCACCATTTTCTGACAAAGGCGGGCAGGTTGCCAAGCGCGACCTTGAAAAGAAGGGGGTCATTATCAAACTCAACACACTGGTTCAGGATTACGACGGCGAAACCGTAACGTTTCAGGGGGGCGAACAGATTGAGGCCCATACGCTGATATGGGCCGCGGGCGTAACGGGGGCTATCCCGGAGGGAATCCCGAACGAAATGACCGAACGGGGCCGGATTCTGGTCGATCCCATCAATCAGATAATCGGCCTGCCCGGCGTGTTTGCCATTGGCGACATTGCGGTTATGAAAACCGAAAAGTGGCCAAAAGGCCATCCCGGCGTAGCGCAACCCGCCATTCAGCAGGGCGACCACATGGCCAAAAATATCCACCGGATGCTTAAAAACGAGCCGACAAAACCATTCGAGTATTTCGACAAAGGCTCGCTGGCCATCATTGGTCGGGGGCAGGCCGTAGCTGATCTACCTGGCAATATTCACCTCGGCGGCTTCTTTGCGTGGCTGGCCTGGATTTTCGTACACATCACGTATCTGGTGGGTTTTCGCAGCAAGCTGGTTGTATTCAGCAACTGGATATATCGACTCTTTACCTACCAGAGCGGTACCCGTATTATTATCCGCCCATTCATCCGTAAAGACAACGAGGTGGCGAAGAAAACTGCGCTGAAAAACGAAGTGGCGTAGGTAGCTACAATACAGAGGAACGGAAGGATACACAGAGAAACAGAAGTTTGCATCGAGATTTCCTTTTCTTTGTGTTCTCTGTGTATCCTTCCGTTCCTCTGTGTTTAAAAGAACCGATATTTCGCCAATGCCCAACTTCTTCGACCGGTACATTAACCTTGTCGATGAAGAGAGTGACCTGATTACGGCCCTGACGCAAACCGCTGATTTTACTGCGCTTATTTCTGCCGACATACTTGACGCCCTCGGTGATCAGGTCTATGCACCCGGCAAGTGGACCATTCGCGATCAGGTGCAGCACCTTACGGATACTGAACGAATCATGGCCTACCGCGCGTTGCGCTTCGCCCGCGCCGACGCTACGCCCCTGCCTGGTTTCGATCAGGATTTGTTTGTAGATGCTGCCCA
Organism: Cytophagales bacterium; assembly: GCA_038248175.1. GTDB lineage: Bacteria > Bacteroidota > Bacteroidia > Cytophagales > Spirosomataceae > Spirosoma. Next base: position 10,071 of record JBBRUB010000013.1, read on the forward strand.
CGCCACCCGCCGTCCACTTACCGAACTGCTGACCGAATACACGCTGGTTCGGCAAACCAATATCATGCTTTTTCGGAGTTTTGACGACGAGATGTTGCTCCGAACGGGCATTGGCTCGGGCCTTACACTATCGCCGTTGGCGTTGGGGTTTATGGTTGTTGGCCACGCTCTGCATCACGTCAATATCATTCGCGAACGTTATTTGCCTCTTCTTAGTCAGTAAGTTATGCCCACACGTATTCTGTTCATTGTCGTCCTGACGGCGCAAATCGCGCTGGCGCAGACCAAATCGAAAATTACCGCTACCGACCTGACCCGTATCAATCAGGTGGGCGGGGTTGAACTCTCGCCCGATGGCGTGCAAGCCCTGTACACGCTCACAACCACCGAGCCAACGCCCGACCAGCCCGGCGAATACGAGTACCGAACGCACATTTACCTAAATGACCTCAAAGCCGGTAGCAGCCGCGCCCTGACGCACGGGAACGAATCGGCGAAGCAGGCAACGTGGTCGCCGGATGCCAGGCAGATTGCGTTTGTGCGGACGGTAAAGGGCAAAGGGCAAGTGTTTGTGTTGCCCCTGAGCGGGGGCGAAGCCTACCAGCTCACCAGCCTGAGTTACGGCGCGTCGGACCCGAAATGGTCGCCGGATGGTAAACGGATTGCCTTTTCGGCCACGGTACCGATGGCCGATATGCTGACCGATTCGCTGCTCAATCCAGGCAAACAGACGCCCGTTTGGTCGTTGGAAAAGCCGGGCTTTTCGTCCAACGATTTTATAAGGCCCGACACGAAAACAAAACCCAATCCTGACGGGTCGCTGGCCGAAATCAGGGCATACTTAGCCAAAGATGTTGCCGACAAAAAAGCCAAAGTCATCAACCGGCTTAACTTTCAGGGCGAAGCCACCACCGAACCCGACCCGTCATTTACGCATCTGTATGTCATCGACGTGCGCGACGGGGCCGCTGCCAGGCCATTAACGCGCGGCTTTACCTCCACGGAGGGGGGCGAGTGGCTGCCGGGTAGTCAGGGCCTGCTGGCCGTAACAGACCGCGACTCGACCCAACACCCCGACCGTGAATTAGACAAATCTATTGTCTTTATCCCCGCCAACGGTTCGGGTTTGCGCATGATAGTGCTAGCCGAAGCCGGAAAATCGTTCATGGCCCCCCACGTCTCGCCCGATGGCCGGATGCTGGCGTTTCTGACCAGTCCATCAGCAGGTGTAAACTTCCCACATCTGGGCATGGTCACGCTCAGCAACACGAAAGCATCAGCTATTCAGCTTGTTGAGTTCGACCGCTCGGCGGGCGGGCTACGCTGGGCCACTGTACCAGCATTGGCGGGTAAGAAAGCTAAACCCAACGCAGTTCAGATGCTTCACTTCACGGCACCCACCAACGGGGGCGTTCCGCTATACCGGCTCGACCCAACTACCCGGCAGGTGACACAGCTGACAGACATCGGGCAGGGCATTACGGGTTTCGACGTAGTGGGCAACCGCGTGGTATTCGCCAAAACCGAAGTAGCTAACCCGTCGGAACTATACACGGCTACGGTTTCGGACGTTAAAAACGCCACCAAAATCACCAGCCACAACGACTGGGTGGCGCAGCGGCAGTTGAGCTATCCCGAAAAGCGCAGCTTCACCAACTCGCTCGGTCAGACGGTGGATTACTGGATTATGAAGCCAACCGAGCTGAAAATCGGCGATAAACATCCGCTATTGCTGAACATGCATGGAGGGCCAACGGCCATGTGGGGACCGGGCGAAGCCAGTATGTGGCACGAATTTCAATATATGACTGCACAGGGCTACGGCATTGTCTATGCCAATCCGCGCGGGTCGGGCGGATATGGTCTGGCGTTTCAGCGGGCCAACATCAACGACTGGGGTACCGGCCCTACCGAAGACGTCTTGACGGCGGCTACCGAAGCCGCCAAAGAACCCTGGGCAGATACCAGCCGACAGGTCATTACGGGTGGCTCATATGCCGGGTACCTGACCGCCTGGATTGTGGGCCACGACAACCGCTTCAAGGCCGCGTTTGCACAGCGGGGCGTGTATGACCTCACTACGTTCATGGGCGAAGCCAACGCCTGGCGGCTCGTTCCCAACTATTTCGCTTATCCGTGGGAGGCCAACGCAAAAGTCCTGGACGCCAACTCGCCCTATACGTTTGTACAGAACATCAAAACGCCGTTGCTCATCAAACACGGCGAAAACGATTTACGCACGGGTGTGTCGCAGTCTGAAATGCTGTACAAGAGTCTCAAAATTCTGGGGCGACCCGTCGAGTACGTCCGAATGCCGGGAGCTACGCATGAGTTGAGCCGGAGCGGCAACGTGCGGCAGCGCATTGACCGGCTGCTGCGCATTTATGAATTTTTCGAGCGATACGTTGGCAATGACACTTCCGTATCGACCGGAAAATAAAGTTAGTAACCGAACGCTCAAAAGATGGAAGAGTAGGTGGAGCAAAGTAATACGTTTGTTTATACCGAACGTACTACCCCAAAAGCTATGTTGAAAACCACTCTTTTACTCGCCCTTTGTCTATCGATAACCGTTGTTTCGTTTGGCCAGATGGCCAACGACAATACGCTCAGCGTTCAGATCGACGGCACTGAATTTGCGACCCAGCCGCGCCGGATTCGGATCGGCAATGCATTCTGGATAACCGCCAACGCCATCAAACCCGACAAGTCGCTGCGGATGTGGCTCGGCACGTTCGACCGGAGCGATATACTCGAACCCGGCACGTATCTGGTGGTCGATTTTGATAAGTCTAACAGCAAAGAGATTCGTAGAAAATACGACGCGGGCAGCTACAAAGGCATTGCCATGATAAAGTACGTCGAGGAAACCCGTACTCCCCGCATGGAATACCACGTAGGAAAATCGCAGGACAACGACGAAACTATCGACGTAAAAATGGGGTCGGACGGGTTTCTGGAAGCGACGTTTAGCGGCAAACTGGCGGGCAGCTACTGGAAAGAACGCGGTTCGGCAACGGTTTTTGGCGGTATGGGTCGGCTCATGAACAAGATGGAAGACAAAGTTGTGACCAAAGCCACCGGCTACGATTCTGACATCGACCCCGAAGGCAACGGCTACAAACGCCAGCCCAAAACCGACGAGATCGTGCTAACCAACGGCAAAGCCCGGCTGAAAGTGAAGTAAGTTGACGTGAATTATAGGACTGTAAAGTTGCCTTCCATACCAGTTTAGCTGTCTAAACCAGATTCAGATACGACCGGCTGAGAAGTTTGCCGCTGCCATCGAACGTCATAAACCAAGTTTGACGACCTTTCTGAAGATTCACCCTGTACGTCTGTAACGGGCCGAAATAACTTCTTGCTATTATCGAAAACTGCCCCTGCAAACTAAAACCGGCTAGTTCAGGGGTTTCGCGCAAATAGGTCTGGATAGCTGACGGCAAGTCGCTAAGGCTGCCAAGCCGCTCCGGGTTTTGCAGGTTACTAACCTCGAGCAACACCCCGTCATTGTTATATACCAGTTCGAACGGGTTGTTATTCTGGCGGGCATACACGGTGCTGAACCTGCGGCCCTGCCCGTCGGCCCGCACCAGCGCGTATTGAAACCTCAGGTACTGATCAGACATGCTGCGTTGAACCCCAAACGGTAAATCGGCCAGTGATTCGGTACGAAACTCCATTTCATAAAACGGCAGCATCTCTGTCACGTAAGTGGTGCCTCCGTTAATGTTCGTGATACCCCACCGATAGGTATATTTGGTTCCTTGCCAGATATAATCTGCCAGCACACGCTTGCCGTTGTTGGCTGGATTCCTGAACCAGTCGTATCGTTGCTCCCGAAAACTGCTGAACGTACCGCCATCTATTACCGTATTGGCAGTCAACGACGTGAGGGTATCGGGCTGCTGCCCATTGCTAAGTTGGTAGGCAGTGAGCAATTTCTGGCTGCTGGTAGCCGCGCTGTATAGTACACTGTTCTGTACGAAATTCACGCGCCAAATGTGTTTGTCACCAATGGAGGTAAATACCATCTGATCGGCTTGTGGAAACTGCGTCTTTACCGCTGTGACGGCTTCGACAGGTTTCAGGGCTGTTGCAGTCGGCTGCGGAACTGTCTCCCGCTGACAACCTGACATTGTTATGTATAGTAGCAATAGGCAGGCAATTGTAGTGTGTTTGTTCATCTCTTTTTTGATTATGTTGTTAGCACATAACTGGAGGATACCCTTTTTGCGGGAAGGGTTGGAAAACAGAACGTAAATTACCAACTTAATTTGAAACCCGAACATTGCCCGGGGGAAGGCGTTGACTACTTGTATGGAACAACTCAAAGACGCGCCTAAATTCCGATTCTGGGAAAGCCAGATGGAAAGTAACGGCCTGAAAATTAACGAAATCAGCGAAAAATACATCCGCCGGCGGCACAACGGCGAGGTGCTGTTTGCGATGCTCGAAGTGGATGCCGATACCCCCGAAGGCGACAAAATTCCGCCCGCCCTGTTTCTGAAAGGTCATGCCGCGTCTGTTCTGGTTTGCCTGATTGATAAGGAAACGCGCGAAAAATTCGTGGTACTGGTGCGGCAACGGCGCATCTGTAGCGGAGAACACACCTACGAACACCCGGCGGGCATGGTCGATGCCGCCGACGCCCCCGATGAAGTAGCCGCCCGCGAACTGGGAGAAGAAATAGGGTTTGAAACAACCGCTGCCAGCCTGACCAAACTCAACGCCCAGCTATGGTTTCCCAGCACCGGCACCAGCGACGAGGCCATGCACTTCTTTTTCATCGAACGGGAATTATTCCGCGATGAAATTGTGGCGTTTCACCATAAAGATATGGGTAACACCTCGGAGTTTGAGCGCATCACTACCGTCGTAACCACCCTGCCCGAAGCGCACAAACTGGTGAACAACGTAAACGGGTTGCTCATCCATTTCCTGTACCTGCACTACGTTAGTGATTACGAGACAATGAAGTTGCTTTGATGGGCGTACTCGTGAACCATGAGAATCTTACTCGGTATCCATTGTTCGTTATCCTTTATTCACTAATTTTGCAGTCCCAAATCTGGGGCAAGAGTCTGCTTCCGTAGTTCAATGGATAGAATTTCGGTTTCCGGTACCGACGATAGGGGTTCGAATCCCTTCGGGAGCACCACAAAAACCCGCCGATACCTTCGGCGGGTTTTTTTCGTTTAACGCGTATCTGTTTCAGAGAAAACTCAAAACAGAACAAACCTTTCCTGCTTTCGTTTTATTTTTGCCACAATACTACAATCCTACCTTACATGGAAACGCAGCAAACAACCGAGATGCAATACCCCTGGCGTCGCTTTTATCCGAAGGGAGTGCCTTATACCATAAACCCGGACGCCTATTCGTCGCTGGCGGATTTGATGGCCGAAGGGTTTCAAAAATTCAGCGACAAACCGGCATATGCCTGCATGGGCAAGCAAATGACATTTGGCGAGATAGACGAGTTATCGAGGCAGTTTGCTTCGTTTTTGCAGAACGACCTGCACCTGCAAAAAGGCGACCGGATTGCCATTCAGATGCCGAACTGTCTGCAATATCCCATTGCTATGTTCGGTGCGCTCCGGGCTGGGCTGGCGGTGGTCAATACCAATCCGCTTTATACGCCCCGCGAAATGCAGCATCAGTTCAAGGATTCAGGAGCTAAGGCTATCGTGATTCTGAGCAACTTCGCCGGAAATTTAGAGAAGATCATTGCCCGTACTGACATTAAACACGTGGTGGTAACAAGTCTGGGCGATATGCTGGGGTTCCCCAAAAAACAGCTCGTGAATGCCGTAGTGAAGTACGTGAAGAAAATGGTGCCCGCTTACAACCTGCCCGATGCCGTCTCGTTCAGCGACGCGCTGAGTCAGGGTAGTAAGCAGCCATTTAAGCCGGTAGCTATAAAAAGTACTGACATGGCGTTTGTGCAGTATACCGGCGGTACGACGGGTGTCTCGAAAGGGGCGGTGTTGTCGCACCGAAACATCATCTCGAACGTCGAATGTCAGCACGAGTGGATGAAACCGGGCGGTATTCCCGATGGTGAAGGTACCATTGTAGCCGCTCTACCGTTGTACCACGTCTATGCCTTGACAACCAACGCGCTGGCCTCTCTCAAAGCCGGGTCGATGAATCTGCTTATTACCAACCCCCGCGACCTGAACGCCTTTATCGACGACCTGAAGAAGTATAGAATTACGGCCTTCACCGGCGTCAACACGCTGTATAATGGGTTGCTGAATCACCCGCGTATCAACGAAGTGGACTGGAGCCACCTGAAAGTGACCTCGGCGGGCGGTATGGCCCTGCAAACCTCCGTGGCCGAACGCTGGACCAAACTGACCGGCAATACGCCCTGCGAAGGCTATGGCCTGACCGAAACC
>JBBRUB010000014.1:0-15861 GCA_038248175.1 Cytophagales bacterium
CGGTTCGCAGATTTCAAAGGCTGTTAAACTCCTTCGGGCTCGCAACCGCATGGCCATGACCGGCACACCCGTTGAGAACAACACCTTCGATTTATATTCGCAGTTCGACTTTCTGAACCCCGGTTTTCTGGGCAGCGAAGAACTGTTTCGCACCGAATACGCCAACCCCATTGACCGGCAGCAGGACGCGGCCCGCGCTACCGAACTTCGGCAACTGATTTACCCCTTTCTGCTCAAACGTACCAAAGACGAAGTAGCCAAAGACCTGCCCGATAAGACCGAAACCATTCTGTACTGCGAAATGGGCAAGCAGCAACGGCGCGTTTACGAAGCTTTCCGCGACCGGTACCGCGACTTGATTGAAGGTAAAATCAGTCAGGAAGGAGCCGACAAAGCCGCGTTCCTGATTCTGGAAGGACTGCTCAAACTCCGCCAAATCTGCGACTCGCCCGCCCTCGTCAAAACCGACGAAGATTACGGACACGACTCGGCCAAGTTAGACGAGTTGCTGCGTGAGATCGAAGAAAATGCCTCTAACCATAAAATTGTGGTGTTCAGCCAGTTTCTGGGTATGCTCGATCTGGTGCGCCAGCGGCTCGACCGCGACCGTGTACCCTACGAATACCTCGACGGCCAAACCCAGGACCGCGCCGGGCGGGTGCAGCATTTCCAGAACAACGCCGATTGCCGGGTGTTTCTGATGAGTCTGAAGGCCGGGGGCGTGGGCCTGAACCTGACCGAGGCCGATTATGTCTATCTGATAGACCCCTGGTGGAACCCCGCCGTAGAGCAGCAGGCCATTGACCGCGTACACCGCATTGGTCAGACCAAACGGGTATTTGCTTATCGTATGATCTGTAAAGACACCGTAGAAGAAAAAATCCTGATCCTTCAGGATCGCAAACGGGCTTTGGCCAGCGAGTTGATTTCGACCGAAGCCGGTTTCCTCAAAAAATTAAGCCCGGCTGATATCATTAACCTTTTTCGTTAAAACGACCAGACTTTTATGGCTGAACGCATCAGCTACGGCAAAACGTGGTGGGGGCAGCAGTGGCTCAACGCCCTGACCCAGATTGACATGGCCAACCGCCTGCCGCGCGGTAAAACCTACGCCAACAAAGGGGCCGTGCAGAACCTGAAAATAGAGGGCAATACCATCAGTGCGCAGGTACGCGGCTCGTCGCCCCGGCCCTACAAGGTGAAGCTGACCGTGCCGCTGCTCTCGAAAACCGAGCGCGACGGCCTGCTGACCGAAATTCAGGAGAATCCCGCCATTTTGGCTCAGCTTTTGAACCGTCAACTACCGGAAGAACTGGTTGAGTTTGCCGAAAAACGCGGTATCCGGCTGTTTCCGCGCTCGTTCGATGACCTCGGCATGGGCTGCTCCTGCCCCGATTACGCCACTCCCTGCAAGCACCTCGCGGCAGTGGTCTATATCATCGCCAACGAAATTGACCGTAATCCGTTTCTGGTGTTCCAGCTAAAGGGGCTGGATATTCTGGACGAACTGAAAAACGCCAAAGCAGACGTGCTGAGCGGGGGTATGGAAAGCGTATTGCTGCTTCAGAACCTTGGTACCGACGACCTGCCCGACGACGAAGACTGGATCCCCGACAACACCGCCCGCGCCCAGCTCGATTTTGCCACCATCCCGAATCTGACCGACCAGCTTCTTGATTTGCTGCAACCCAGCACTACGTTTACCAAGGGGGATTTCCTGAAATCGCTGGCTAAAGCCTACGCACTGTTCAGCAAACCACTAACCGCAAAGCCCGCTAAACGTACCGTAACGTCTTATGCCAATGGGCGCGTGGCCAAACCCATTACGCCCGCCGAGCCACCCGAAACAATTGACCTCAGCGACAGTATCGAGTTGCAGTTGGACGAGTTGATGGAGATCAAAAAAGTAGGCGTTTTTACCGAACACGGCGAACAGCGCAACTTTGCCGACTACGGCCTGCCGGATTTGGTGACCTGGCTCAATACGCTCACAGAAGAGAACTTTGCCGAAATGAGCGATTCTGTGCGGGCCCTGTACCTTGCACATCAGTTCTCGGCAGCTTTGCTCCGGCGCGGGGCGGTGGTGCCGCAGTTGCTGTGTCTGGGCATGAAAGAAGACCAGTATCGGGTGCGGTGGATACCCGCCACGCTTAACGAAGCCGTGCGCAAACAGACCGATCTGCTGGCCGTACAACTGCCGCCGTTGCTGCTCACAATGCGCTGGCAAAAGGAGTGGCTGGCCTTCGCTTCGGCGGGCCGACCCGGCCGCGAGCAGGTGCTGATGCTGTGCTCGCTGCTGATGCGCCCCACGATCCATAACAATACGATTGAACTTTGGGAACGCTGGCCGCTGGAAGATGCCGACCGGCTGTTTTTCGGGGTTGAGACGGTCAGGTTCGAGGGGTTCGGTAAGCGCGAAATGCCGCTGGCCATGCAGCTTTGGCTCAACGATTTTTTCCTGACCAACAAACGCTTCGTGCCGGTGCTGGCCGTGGAAGACTCTGAACTGGGAGACGAATTCAGAATCAGTCTGCTCATTCGTGACAACGAAGCACAGCTGCCCGGAGTGCCGTATCACCAACCCGCCGAACCGCCGAAGAAAACCTCGCGAACCACCAAAAAAGCAACGACCACTATCACAGCCGCTGCGGTTGCTCCGGCGGTGATGCCGCCAATACCGCTGCCGGATATTCTGCACGAAAAACAGTACGCCGGTATTCGTATGGCCGTATTGCAGGATTTGCTGGTGTTGTCGCGGCACTTCCCCGACCTCGCTAAGCTAACCCGGAGCGATGGGGTATCGTATCTATCGTACGAACCCGACGCGTTCGTGAAAATCCTGCTCGACATGCTGCCCCGGATGCAGTTGCTGGGTATTTCGCTCTTACTGCCCAAATCGCTCCGGCACTGGATACGCCCCTCGGCGGGCGGGCGGCTGACGCTGAAAAAACAGGTGACTGCCAATAATGCCTTTATGAAACTCGACGACATGCTTAGCTTCGACTGGCAGGTGGCCCTCGGCGATGAGATGGTGTCGATGAAAGAGTTTCAGGCGTTGGTGAACAACCGCGTGGGGCTGGTCAAAATCAAAGATCAGTACGTGGTGGTTGACGCCAATGACCTGACCAAACTCCGCAAACAACTCGAAAATCCGCCCGAACTGACCGGCACCGATTTGCTGCGGGCCGCGCTGTCGGAAGAGTTCAAAGGCAATCGGCTCGGTATTTCGGCAGATGTGCGCGAGATTATCCGGCAGTTTACCGACGTAGCCAACCAGCCGCTGCCCACCAATCTGCTGGCTACCCTGCGCCCGTATCAGCATCGCGGCTACGACTGGCTCGTAAAAAACACCGCCCTCGGCATGGGCAGCCTCCTGGCCGATGACATGGGGCTGGGCAAAACGATTCAGGTCATTTCATTACTGTTCAAGTTCAAGCAGGAAGGCCGTTTCGAGAAGCAGAAGGGTTTGATTGTGCTGCCCACTACGCTGCTGACCAACTGGCAAAAGGAAATGGCCAGGTTCGCCCCCGATCTCCAGCCCTACATTTATCACGGCCCCACCCGCAAACTCCCTGCCGACAAGCATCCCTACGACATCCTGCTGACCACCTACGGCGTAGTACGTTCCGACCTCGAAAAGCTCAAAAAAACAACCTGGGCTACCGTCATCATCGACGAAGCGCAGAACATCAAAAACAGCGATACCGAGCAGACAAAGGCCGTAAAATCGCTGAAATCGCCGATTAAGATTGCGCTCAGCGGTACGCCCGTCGAGAACCGGCTGTCGGAGTTCTGGAGCATCATGGACTTCGTGAACAAGGGGTATCTGGGCGGTTTGAGTAAATTCAACGAGGAGTTTGGCAAGCCCATTCAGCAGGAGCGCGACCAGCAGAAGCTCGATCAGTTCCGGCGCGTAACGAGTCCGTTCCTGCTCCGGCGCGTGAAAACCGACAAGAGCATCATCAGCGATTTGCCCGACAAAATCGAGAACAACCAGTTTTGCTCGCTCACATCCGAGCAGGCGTCGCTGTACGAAAGCGTGGTGCAGGAGAGCATCCGGGCCATCGAAGACAAAGACGGCATTGCCCGGCGCGGGCTGGTGCTGAAACTGATGACAGCCCTCAAGCAAATCGGTAATCACCCGCATCAATATCTCAAAGAAGGGCCGGAAGCCCCCTCGCTGTCGGGTAAGGCTACGCTGCTCCTGAACCTGCTCGAAACGATTTACGCCAACCACGAAAAAGTCCTGATTTTTACGCAGTATCACGAAATGGGCGTGTTGCTGCAACAGTTCATCAAAGACGCCTTTGGGCAACAGCCGTTATTTCTGCACGGCGGCACATCCCGCTCCGACCGCGACAAGCTGGTGGAGCAATTTCAGAATAACCGTTCCGACCATACGTTTATCCTGTCGCTCAAGGCGGGCGGTACGGGCCTGAACCTGACGCAGGCCAACCATGTCATTCACTACGATTTATGGTGGAACCCGGCGGTGGAAAATCAGGCCACCGACCGCGCCTTTCGGATTGGCCAAACCAAAAACGTGCTGGTCTATCGGCTCATCAATCAGGGGACGCTGGAAGAGAAAATCGACGCTATGATCCGCAGCAAGAAAGAGCTGGCCGACCTCAGCGTAAAAACCGGCGAAACCTGGCTCGGCGATTTAAGCGATGAGGATTTGAAGGAGCTGGTGAGTTTAGCGTAAGTTTCATACATTCAGGCCATGAATACAGCCATCTTAGAAACCGAAAAGCTGCTAAGCCGACTCTCACGGGCCGAAAAGGCGCAAGTTCTTCAGTGGATTGTGCAGGATTTAGGTGGTACATTTCCTGGCATCGAACGCGTACCGGGCGTGTCGGGTAACGATGCCTGCATTGTCAGAACCCGTATTCCTGTCTGGCTGCTCGAACAGACCCGACAGTTAGGAGCCACCGAGGCCAATTTATTGCAGGCCTACCCGACCCTTCGCGCGGCTGACCTTGCCAATGCCTGGGCGTATGTGCGGGCGTATCCGGAAGAGATCAATGAAGCCATAGCCCACAACGACGCGGACTAATGGCTTTACTTTTTGCCGACGAAAATTTTCCAATGCCCACCGTTCAGGTTTTGCGTAACCTGGGCCATGATGTGCAAACTGTGCTGCAATTCGGGCAGGCTGGGTTAGCCGTTCCTGACGATGAAATCCTGCGTTTGTCCACTCAGGCAGGCCGCTGTTTGCTGACGCTGAACCGTAAAGACTTTATCAAACTCCACGCTCAACAACCCGCCCATGCCGGTATTATCATCTGCAAAGTCGATGCTGACTTTACCGCCCTTGCTCAGCGTGTCGATGAATGTCTGAGAATGGGTCCTACTGCTCTTGACGGACAATTATTTAGGGTTCAGCGCAAAACCTAAAACCGGCGAAACCCGGCTCGGCGATTTAAGCGATGAGGATTTGAAGGAACTGGTCAGTTTGGGGTAGTTCGCCCGAAAAACTATTAATTGCGTGGGTTTAGTCCGTGAAATAACGTTATTTCACGGACTAAACCCACGCAATTAACGTAAATGGTCATTCAACGAGCGATACAACAGACTTTACAGGCGCAGCTTCAGTCAAACAAAGTTATTTTGCTGACGGGCGCAAGGCGGGTAGGGAAAACGGTGCTGATGAATCAGTTGGCTGATGCCTTCGATGGGCCAACGCTGATGCTCAACGGCGAAGACCTCGATACCGCAACGCTGATCAACGACCGGCGCGTAGCCAATTACCGGCGTTGGCTGGGTGATACCCGGATGTTACTCATCGACGAAGCGCAGGTAATTCCCGATGTGGGGCGGTCGCTGAAACTCCTCATCGACTCCTTTCCTGACCTGACCATTTTTGCTACCGGTTCGTCGGCGTTTGACCTGACCAACCGAACGGGTGAGCCGCTGGTAGGGCGGCAGTTAATGCATACGCTTTATCCGCTGGCGCAACTTGAACTTCAGGCCACCGAAACCTACCTGCAAACCCGCGACCGGCTGACCGACCGGCTTATCTTTGGCAGCTACCCCGACGTAGTACAGATGCCCGGCGTTGACGACCGTATCGACTATTTGAAAGGCATGGTTTCGTCATACATGCTAAAGGACATTCTCCTGTTCGAACAGGTACGAAACGCCCACAAAATGCTGCAACTACTCCGGCTGATTGCCTATCAGGTGGGCAGCGAGGTGTCGCACGATGAACTGAGTCGCCAGTTACAGATTGACCGAAGCACGGTGGTTCGTTACCTCGACTTGTTTACGAAGGTGTTCGTTCTGTTCAGGCTGGGTGGATATAGTAACAACCTGCGCAAAGAAGTCACGAAATCGCAGAAATGGTACTTTTTCGACAACGGCATCCGCAATGCACTGATCAACGATTTCAGTCTGCCCCTACAACGCACTGACATGGGCGCGTTATGGGAAAACTACCTGATTGCCGAACGGCTGAAACGCAACGCCTACCTGCGCAGTCAGGCCACACCCTATTTCTGGCGCACTTATGATCGACAGGAAATTGATTGGGTTGAGGAGACAAACGGGCAACTCAGTGCCTTCGAGATGAAATGGAATACAAGTCCGGTTCGCTTCCCAAAGGCATTTCAAACGGCTTACCCTTCGGCTTCACTCACGCTCGTTAACCCGGATACCTACCTCGATTTTATCACGTGACGTTTAAAGACAAACGGTAAAGTCAGCTACTATTGGTATTTTTGAACAGAGCAATGAGACGAGTTGCGTCAGGTTTGGTCTGATACAATATGAAGTACAGCAAGTTACGGGAACATTTAGAGATTGATCACCTGAACGGAAACGCTGAGGGAATGGCGTTTTTGACGCATTACCTGCAAAACCAGACTAACGACGCCGGTCATTCTTACGCAACGCAGGCGAGGGCAGTTCTCTCCGAAAGTACAAATGCCATTGCGGCTGTATCTGAGTCGCAGCAACTGTATCTACCCATTCAATGGGATGTTCCGTTTCCACCGCCACCCGACCCGACATTTACATTTATCGACCTGTTTGCCGGTATTGGCGGCTTCAGGATTCCGCTTCAGGAACTGGGCGGAAAATGCATATTTACCTCAGAATTCAACTCCCACGCGCAGCGGGCGTATGAGAAGAACTTTGGCGAAGTACCCTTTGGCGACATCACCAAACTCAATTTGAATATCGTTCCGCAGCACGATGTTCTGTGTGCCGGTTTCCCGTGCCAGCCGTTTAGTATATCCGGCAAAATGAAGGGGTTTGAAGACACGCGCGGAACGCTCATCTATTACGTTTTTCAGCTTATCGAGCAACGCCAGCCGAGCGTCGTTTTTCTCGAAAACGTCAAACATCTGGTCCACCATGACGGTGGGCGAACGCTTCAGACCATTGTTCAGCACCTCGAAGAACTGGGTTATCGGGTCTCACAAAAAGTGCTGAATGCGTCTGACTTTGGCGTTCCGCAAAACCGGGAACGGATCATCCTGATTGGCCACCGGGAGCGGCAGTTTAATTTCAATCAGGTTCAAAAATTCTCCCGGTGTGTCCTCAAAGATGTTCTCGATACCAATGCTGACTTTGAGTATCTGGATGAACCCTATACCATTCTTGATCGCCAGACAACGCAGGATTCGGGCCTGATTTTTTCGGGCTACCGAAACAAAACTATTCGGAAAGCCGGTGTTCGGCCCGGTACGGAGCATCTATCGCGGGTACATAAGCAGCCCAACCGGATTTATTCGAGCGAAGGAACGCACCCGGCCCTGCCCTCACAGGAGTCGTCAGGTCGGTTCTGGATTTACCACGAAGGTCGGGTACGTAAACTCACGATCAACGAGTGCTACCGGATTATGGGATTCCCCGACGAGTTTATCCTGACTGGTGCCAAATCTGAACTGTACCGACAAATCGGCAACTCGGTCTGTATTCCCATGATTCGGGAAATTGGCCGCCAACTCATAGCGCAACTTCTCACCAATGACCGTAGTGCCGAATATTATCTCCGCCTACTGGATAATCCGTCTGACTTTGTTGACGAATACGTCACAGGTCTGGAAGAAGACAAAGCGTTGAAATTTGAACACAAAAAACGCTGGAACGAACTGGTGTCCGGCTCTACATTGTAAAACTGGCCGACCTCAGCGTCGAAACCGGCGAAACCTGGCCCGGCGATTTGAACAACGTAGATTTGAAAGAACTGGTGAGTCTGGAGGTAGGTAAATGGTCATAACAGCAGTAATCAAGGCTTTTTCAGCAGAGACATGACGGCATCGTTACCCACAACGGCGCGGTCGGGACGCGGGTAGTTGGGCGTAAATACGCGCAGGTCGTCGGCAGTGAGCAGCGTATTGGCCGATTCATCAACTTGTCCGTCCTTCTCCATAGTACTCAGGTTCAGATTCAGGTGTTTGGCCAGAAACCGGTACGCGGCCTGTCGTTTGCTGGGCCCGTAATCGTGGCCTTCGTTGGGCAGGTGCTGGTTTTCAACCTGGTCGGCGGCTCCGTAGTATCGGTAAATGGCCTGAACGTAGGGAAATTCCAGTTCCGGCGTGTAGGCAGTCCAGTCTTTACCGTTCGAAATGAGCAGCAGTGGGCGGGGTGCGGCCAGGGCAGCAATCTCGGCATTGCTGGTCTGGTAAGTAGCACCTTTATGGATTGGCATGCCACTCTCGCAGACGCAACCGCCGAAGAAATAGGCCGACACCATCACGACCGGAACCGACACCTTAACCCGCGAGTCGAGCGCGGTCAGTAAAAACGTTTGCGTACCTCCGCCCGACTCGCCCGACATGGCTACCCGGCTGGTATCAACATCGGGCAGGGTAGTCAGAAAATCAAGGGCGCGGATGCTGTTGAGGGTTTGCAGGGTCATGGCTTTCGGAATATCGTGGTCGCACTGCGTAGCGTCGCCGTAGCCAACCATATCATACACAAACACCACCGCCCCCATGCGGGCCATCGTAGCACACCGCTGCTGAGTCTGCTCCTGAAAACGTGAATCGCGACCGGGGGCATGTCCGTGTGGGCAGAGAACAGCCGGTAGCTGACCCGTTGCGTTCAGGGGCCGGTAGAGATTCCCGGTAATGAAATAACCCGGCAGACTTTCAAACGATACGTTTTCGACCGTGTAGCCGTTCAGCTGCCGCAAACCATGCCGGATGGGCCGAAGTGGGGCAAAACTGGGCTGGTCGGGCAACTGCATCCCGGCTCGCAGACCGGTCCGAATCAGCGAAGCACGCTGCTCCCAGCTGGCCCGGTCAGTATAGGTGTTGGCAAATTCGCGCAGCGCGTCGGCACCTGTTTCGGGCGTGAAATACATACCCTGACATAAATCGGGACGCGCGGAGTTGGGCTGCCCAGCCGCTGACAGTGCAATGCAGAAGAAGAGAAAAAGGAACGGTGCTTTCATGAATCGTAATTGAATACGCGGGTTTGTTTAACAGATAACGGTCTATCCGTCCACTAAAACATACCCATTAGGTGGCATACGATTGACCGGCCCGACAAGAACTGGTGAGTTTGGGGTGAACTGTGCTATTATCTCTTTTTTTAGAGAATTCGCTCCGTGTTGACTTGTCCGGGATTTTGGGAATGAGCAGCTGTCAAACCAGAATGGAAGGCGTATAAAAAAGCCCGATCTGAACGTTAGAGCGGGCTTTACTGACTATCTTCTCTTCTATATCTTCCGTATGTACGCAGATACGAACGCAGACTCTACAGGTTTTTCTATCCTGCAACTCACCACGACCTGCCGAATCTTCGTAATCATACTGGGTAGGCAGCGCGATGGAGCGCAGTAGTCGGTGTCGGTACTTTCCGTTACGGTGATGCCGCAGCAGTCGCCGGTCAGGCATGAGCCGTTGGTGTGAACTGTGTACGTGCCGGGGGTTGTGATGGTTAGCGTAGCACTGGTAGCCCCCTGAATGGGCTGGTCCGTACCCTGTCATTCTGATTCGGGTTGCGGTTATCGACCGTGATGGTGGTGGCGAGGTTAGCCGTACCACTGCCGGTGGGCGTAGTCATGCCGGGCGTAACCGCCGTACTGCTGACCGAGATTCCGTTGTTGGCCGTGTTGGTTTTGCCCGATGCGCTGTTCACGGCCCAGCCGCTGCCACTGAAACCCGTCTAACCGGGGCTACGCTCCTGGCTTGTTCGCCATGTGTTTATTCAATTTTGAATCCAGATTTTCTGACTGAAGCGTTCATTGGTAAGCGTTCGCTCCAATACTACGAGCCAGTAAGGAGCATTCAGGTCAGGCACTGAAATCGCGCGTCCTGTCAGATTACCAACTTTATCGGTCAGCCGTTTTTGCTCGATTCCCATGATCGAATGAAAGTGAAGGGTAACCGTTTCACTGGAGTCGAACCCTTTCAGGAAGAGCCGAAATGTACCGCTTGTGGTCGGGTTTGGATAGGCAACCACCTGAAGCGGCTGTTCATCGGTGAGCGGAGCCGTTAGCACGCCCTGAGTAACAGATAGCAGAGCAGGGGCACTCTTAACGACTAGATAGTCAGCGCCTTTTTCATCAGACATGTAGCTACGAAAGTCTCCGCCTTTCATGCCTGGCTGAGCTGATCCGGGATCGCTGGCATTATCGGACAAGCGGACATTTTCGACATAACCTGCCGGGAGAGCGAAGTCGAATAGCAGGAATTCTTCGCCCGCTGTCATATTCAACTTGCCGCCTGGCGAGGTAATACCATGAAACAACGCGTTAGGAGCCGATTGAGGCTGTAATACAATGGAATTGTCGATCCACGAACCTGCCACGGTACTTTTTACAGACAGTGGATCTTTGGATTGACCTACCGGCAAAACGACCGATACCTGCGAAGGCCCCAGGTGAAATTTCGGGCCGAGAAATTAGGGGTAGCAAAGACCTCATACTGGTTTCGCTCCGCATTGAACGCCAGCCGAAGCGTAACCTGAGGCTACGCTTTTGCCGACAGAAAAATGCCTGCACTACAGATAATCAGACAAAATGCTTTCATGGAAAAATGTGTTTTAGGACACTCAGCGAATCTTGACAACTAAAATGGGGACGCAACGCGTTGGGCAGGGACTGCAAAGCTTAAGAAGCTGTTTGAGTTAATCGCTTTGGTCTGAATTTGCGTCTTTTGACCGTGTCCTGCGTTACTTTTTTTGTCCGTATCGGACCGCCGAAGCGGCTACGGCCACGGCCTGCAAAAAGCGCCTTGACCACAGCCAAAATCCACTGCTTTCAGCCTCAAATCGCTAACTCAAACAGCTTCTAATCGGATAGGCTGGCGAGACCGCCAGGCAACTTGCCGTTACCTGACCCAGTGTATTACTGCCATTGACAACCAGATTGGCAATGCTGTTGTCGTCGGTATAGGTCAGTGCATAGGCCTGATAGGTTCCGGCTATCCTGCCACCGGCGTAGCACACAGACCAGTTGGCCAAGCTCGTCATATTGCCAGGCATCCGGGTTCTGTAGCCGGACTTTTAATTTGGAGCGGTCAAAATGGGCTTCTTTCAGGAGCTTTCCCCGTATGCCATCGGGCAAACTCTGTAGCCAGAAGGCCAGATTCTGCAAATTCGTGATGGGTTCCGACGACAGCCGAAATACATTGGCCAGTTGTTTCAGTTCGGAGGGCCGCCAGGATGTTGGGTTATGCCGACGCCGAAAAATCATATCATTCTGAACATCCAGAATGTCTTTCAGCTCTGATGCGGTAAAGGCGCGGTCTTCCAGAGCCCACAAAATGGCCGACCGGCCGCTGAGGTACGATTCCACCACGCGTAGTAGGGATTCAATTCGCATAAAAAAGCCTTAGTTAAGGATGATTATTTTTTTACAGGCCACGCGCGGTCCCGTAGAACCAGCGGGCCGCTCGACGTACAGGTAGGCCTGCCCCGACAGTTGCCGGGGAATCCGAAGCCGGTAATCGACCACTTTTTCAGCGTCTTCCTCAATAGCCATTAACTCCACGCCGGTCGCCGAAAACAGCCGGAGTTTAAGCCGTTCGCCGGCTGTCGCCTGCCGGGCCGTTACCTGCACAGCATCGCCCGTGACGGGGTTGGGATACACCGAAAGAGACGGTGCGCCGGGTTCGTCAGCGGTTTCGGTCAACTGTGCAAGTTCGGCCTGACTAAAGCCGCTGCGAAAGAACTCCTCGCTTTTGTGATTCTGGAGCGTGTTGGCAAAATCACCCCCGTTCATACCCGGTTGTTTGGAGTTGGGATCTTTGCCGTTCATAAAGAGCCGAACCCCCTCCACATACCCCCCCCTGAGACTGAAGGAGAACAGGACAAACGGCGCGTCCTGCTGCACGTCGATGTTTTTGCCGAGGCTGTTTACTCCGTGGAAATCCATGTTGGGAGCAACAGAAGGTTCGTACACCGTGGAATAGTCGGTCCAGCGGGCGGTGCTACTGTACACGTCGAACGATTGGTTAGCTACTGATTTTGGTACGATAATCGACACCTGCGAGGGACCCAGCAGAAAATGTTTCTGGGTAAAGTTGGCTACGGCATAGACATCGTAGCGTTCGTAAGCCGGGTCGTATTTCAGACTGACAGTCAGCGTATGCCCCGCATTGGTCTGCTGACCACTGCGGGCCGTAATGGCCGTGTGGGTATTGGTGCCGACTGCGGTAAGCAGCATCAGAAAAAGAATGGTTTTCATAGCAGTATCTTGTTTTTTTTAGGAACGTATCGGGTTACACGTGATTTGGCTGGCTTTACCGGGTTCGGCGTACGATGATGGGGATGCACTTGGCGATGCCACAGTCCGCGCAGAGTTTCAGCGGCAGCGGAGCTGACAGCGCGAGACAGTTGGCCTGTACGTTGCTGAGTAACCGGCCCGTTTCCATGTTTTTCAGGCTTTGATCGTCGGTATAAACCACCGAATAAGCCGCGTAGCTGCCCTCCGGCAGGCCTGCGCTGGCAAACGACGGGCTGGTGCCGACCCGGACGATGGTGCCCCGGGCATCGACCAGCAGATAGCGCGTCAGTGAACCCGCAGAACTACTGCCCCCAGTAGATGTCAAGATAATGGGGGTGCCAATGGTATAGTCGCAGGCCGACGAAACCGGTACGCAGACCTTCAGCATGACCGCGTCTGACCAGTCGAAACAACCCGCCGACACTCCGCTCAGGGGTTGACCGGCGGTCAGACCCGTTACCGTACCGTCGTAGCTGATAGCGAGGGCCATATAGGTACGGCTCCCGGTCAGCCCCGCAAACGTGGGCGTTGGGCTGACCTGCTGAATAACGCCCAGCGAATCGGCCAGCACGTAGCGCAGGGTACCGCTGCCGCTGCCGCCGTTGCTATTGAGGGTGATACTGCCCGTTGTGTAGTCGCAGGTAGTCAGGGTTTTGGGACAGCCGTATGCGTTGACCGACGTGCCAGCGGGCGTACCGGGGCATAAATCGTCTTTGTCCGGCACCCCATCGCCATCCAAATCGGTGGGGGCGGGTGGCGGGATGCAGACCTTCAGCAGTTGCGCGGCTGACCAGTCCAGGCAGTTGGCCGACACGCTGTTGAGCGGCTGACCAGTGGTCAAACCCGTTGCCGTACCGTTGTAGGTAACGGCGAGGGCCATGTACGTGTGGCTGCCGGTTAGCCCGGCGAACGTGGGTGTGGTGCTGATTTGCCGGATGAGACCCAGCGAATCAGCCAGCACGTAGCGCACCGTGCCACCGCCCGATCCACCACTGCTTTTCAGCGTAATACTGGCGGTGGTGTAGTCGCAGGTGGCAACGGTTTTGGGGCAGCCGTATGCGTTGACGGGCGTACCGGCGGGGGTGTTCGGACACAAGTCCGTGTCGTCAGCTACCCCGTCGTTGTCACTGTCGCCGACTACAGCAGCGGGTGGGCGATGTAAACCGCCCGTTCCGGTGTCCGGTACCGCAGCCCAGACTCCGACCGGTAGCAGCAGCACCGGCAGCAGCCACCGAAAGCTTCGTATGATCTGGAAAAATAAGGTCATATCCTGTGGGCTAAATCGCCCGGTTTGGTCCGTCGGACGTGAGTTATTTGCTTAAACTGGGGGCCACAAGGGCGCAGGCCGAACAGGTCGTGCCGGTGTTGGCGTAGTTGGCGCGGTAAACGCTGGTGGTGTTATTGGCCGCAGCCACATAGACCACGTTCGTGAAATCGCCGGGCATGGTTGCTGCGTTGGAAGCCGGGTCGCTGCCGTTCACAAACAGCCGCAGCCCATTGGCGCAGGTGTTGCCGGGCAGCGTAAAACTGAAGAGCATTTTCTCCTGTCCCGCTATTAATGTTATCTTCTTACCCGGCGAGCCAATGCCGTGAAAGTCGAGCGTACTGGCCGCCGACGGCGCGTAAATCTGCGAGTTATCATCCCAGCCCCCACCCTCGTAGCTGGTTACGGTAAAGGCCGCGTTGGCTACCGACGACGGGGCCACAATGCTCACCTGCGAACTGCCCCACAGGTAATCTGTCTGCGAGAAACTGGGTCTGGCATAGACCTCATAGCGACTTTGCGCGAGGTTGTAACGAAGGGTCAGGTCAATCTGATTCTGCCCGTAACTGCTGACCGCGAGGGTCAGAAAAAGAACTACTGCGCTAAGGAATTTCATGGCATACATCGATTTATGATTTTTTAGAAATAGCCCTGAGCCGACGGGTTTGCTGCCGGCCCAGGGGTGGTTGATTAAGGCAATTGCTCGATCAGGAAATCGTAGTTGTAGAGTTGCAGCACGTTGAGGGGGTAGGCCACCACCACGTTGCTGAATATCCACGTCGGGTCGTTGGTCGAGCCCTGGTACTTCGATTTACCGTTCATGTCCACATCGCCGTAATAGTACCCGGTGGCAAAGTCGTAATTGTAAGCCGGGTTGGGGTTAGCCCCCTGCGCCGTTACCACTTCGTTCAGAATCGGGGTATTATCCGACGCGCTGCCGATGTATTTGGCTTTACCGTCGGCGTTGGCATCACCCGCCCACAGGGCGCGTTTGCCGTTCACCGTCACCATCTCGACTCCGTTATAACTGGTGGTGCCGGGCTTGTCATACACCTGGGCATCCGTCATAGTCGTGAAGTCGGCCACCGTACCCGTTGTACTAAGCGGCAGGGCCGCAGCGGTCATCGCGCCGAGGTGATTCCGGTGTTTGACTGCTACGAAATAGCTACTGCTGGTCAGACCCGTGAAGATCAGGGGCGTTGCGCCATCCATCGGCAGTACTACGTCGCCGTCGCGCTGCACCAGTCCCGACCGGGTGGCTACTACGGTGGCGGGATTAGCCGCGTCGCGCAGTTCAACCAGTACCCAATCGACAATAGCGTTCGGTGTACCGGCGTTGGCCTGGAGCACTGCCTGGGTCGTGGTTTCGCCACCACCACCACCAAACTGGGCAAAGCGGCTGGTTACGCTGGCCGAGTAGGGCGAGGTCAGTGGCAGGTAGCCACCAGCCCGCAGGTCGTCGCGCATCAGCGTTCCGCTGCTGACGTTGAACAGGGCACCCTGAAGCAGCACCTTTACGTTCAGGCTATAGCCGGGGTTGCCCACCGCGATGAAGTTGCTCACCACCGGCTGCGATACGCCACCGGCGTTGCTGGCTACTACCGTTACCGTTGCCGGACCCGATGGCAGCGTCAGGGCCGATGTGGACCACTGACCCGTTGAACTGGCCGTTACGCTGATGGGTCCGCCCGTACTGCCCGGCCCACCGCTGATGGTCACCACCGCGTTTGGCGTGGCCGTACCCGAAATGGTGGGCGTCGTGGTTGCCGTACCGTTGGCCGTTGGGGTGACAATAGCCACCGTTGGAGCCGGTACTGCCGTGCGGCTGATGGGCTGGCTGGTGCAGCCACCGCCGTTACAGGCCGTAACGGTCATACTGGTCACACCCGCTGGTAGCAGAACCGGACAGCTAAAC
>JBBRUB010000015.1:0-15249 GCA_038248175.1 Cytophagales bacterium
CCGTAGCCTGATTCAGTCGCCGGTCTTCGGCACCGAGTTCCTGTAACATCACCGTCAGAATCAGGGCGCGGGCGTTATCGTCGGTGCAGTACCCTTCTTCATAAAACGGCAGGTGAAACCGCCCGTGCTGCACAATGCCGGTCGAGTCGGTCAAGCGATAGAGGTGATCGAGTTTGAGCGCGGGCAGTTTGAAATTGCCGCTGCCGTTGCCCGCCTGTTCGAGCGGCAGGTGGTGGCCTACCTCCAGCATCCGTTGGGCGCGGGCTTTGGTAAACGAGTTGGCATACTGCCCAATGGTATGCTCCCAGGTCATCTCGCGGCCCATCAGGTAGGCCCGTTTCCGCATGGCGTGGCGCAGGGGTTCGTCGGTCAGCAGATTGATCACGGCATCGGCAATGGCATCGGCATTGCCAAACGGAACCAAAATGCCACGTTTGTCGGCTAAAAGCTCTTCGGCGTGCCAGTACGGAGTCGAAATAACGGCTTTGCCGCAGCCAAAGGCATACGCCAGTGTGCCTGACGTTATCTGGGATTCCTTCAGGTAAGGCGTAATATAAATGTCGGTCGCACCAAGGTATTCTTTCAGATCGTCAAGGTCAACAAACTGGTTGTAGAACCGCACGTTTTCTGACATGCCACAGTTGGCGGCCAATTGTACCAGACTGGCCCGGTAGGCTTCCCCTTCGTGCCGGAGCAAATGGGGGTGTGTGGCTCCCAGTACCATATACACCACGTTGGGGAACTGCTCCACAATGCGCGGCAAGGCCCGAATCACGTTTTCGATGCCTTTGTTGGGCGACAATAGCCCGAAGGTTAGCAACGTTTGCTTTGACTCCATGCCGAAGTGGTCTTTATGAAAATGCGGATCAACAAACGGCATATCTGGAATACCGTGCGGGATAAGATCAATTTTCTCTTCGGGTATTTCGTAGATATTCACCAAAAAGTCACGCCCTTTCTCTGACATACAAACCACCCGCGATGATAAATCAGCAATGCTTTTCAGCACAATGAGTTGCTCTTCATTGGGATTTTTCAGGATTGTGTGCAACGTCGTCACAACGGGCATGGTCAGGTTTCGGAGCAGCGTCAGGATATAGTTCCCAGACGGCCCGCCAAAGATGCCATACTCATGTTGCAGACAGACTACATCTACATTTTTGGCGTTCAGAAACTCGGCGGCTTTACGATAGGAATCCAGATCGTGCTGGTCAAAGTCGAGCCGCACCTCATTCGGGTAGTCATAGCCGTCGGGCGTGTCGTTCACAGACACCACAAACGGTCTCGATTCGGGGATAAACGTATTATATGACTGAAACAGATCGGCGGTGAATGTCGCGATTCCGCACTGCCGGGGCAGATAATCACCTACGAAGGCCACATATCGGGGCTGATGATTGAAGGGCGCGATTGTGTTGGGTTGCGTTGTCATGGTCGTTGTTGAGCAAATGAAGCGGAGCCTGCCAATGGCCTGGCGACGGCCGGGCCGGTTACTACAGAAGCGTAACCCGGTCGGGTTTGTTCGACTACGATTGTGTGCATCAACTAATCTTAGGCAACGGGCCAAACATTGGCACTACCTTTTGATAGCAAAACAGCCCCGCCAATTGGCGGGGCTGTTTTGCTATCACTAAGGGGAAAATCTTACTTTTTCATCAGATGCTTCACCGTTTTCCGCAATTGCACGTTCTCGGCTTTAATTTCCTGCATCTCTTTTTTGAGTTGGATCAGGTACAGTATCGTTTCTTCGACTTTTGCCAGTAATGCAGCATCCATCGTCGCTACGTCAATGCCTTCTTTAGCCACCTGCGTTGCACTCGGAACGCCCGGCAGGTGCTTGTTGGTCAGGATAAACTGCTCAACCTCAGCCAACGGTTTCAGGCGATAATTCGTCTCGAATACCTTGTCTGACCAGTCGGCAGCACTGCCAATCCGGGCGCGATACCGGGCCGCCACTACATCGCCTTGGGCATTCACAGTCAAAAATTGGTCGGTGGTGAGTTGAGTGGGGCTGTTGGCGGTGAGTTTCGAGAGTCGTAATCCGCTGTGGTCGGCTTCGTCGGCTACGATGTCAAGTTTTTGTGCAGGCGTAGCCGTACCGATACCCACGTTGGCGTTATGCCCCAGCACCAGCGCGTTGCTACGGCCAACGGTTGCGCCATATCCGATGGCGGTTGCGTTTTCGAGCGGGTGTCCGTTCTGAGCCATCATCACGCCCGTTTCGGTGCCGAGAAACGTGTTGCGGTTGCCTTTGTTTTCGTTACCACTGTTATAGCCGACATACACGTTATCGTCGGTGTTGGCTCCGCTGAACACGGTGCGGGTGCCAACAATGGTATTCCGCGAGCCGTCCTGATTGCCTTTGCCCGCATTCAGGCCCAGAAATGTGTTGCTGCTTCCGGTGGTGTTGTCATACCCGGCGCGGCTACCAACAAACAAGTTGCCGGTGGCGGTGTTGTTGTATCCCGCCGAATCGCCGATCATCACGTTTTTGCTGCCGGTTCCGTTATTATATCCAGCCAAAATGCCTACAAACGTGTTGGCACTGCCAGTACCATTATTGTAGCCTGCGCCATCACCCATAAATGAGTTGTTGGTTCCCGTTGTATTACCAAAGCCAGCATCTGTACCAAAAAAGGAATTTTTGTTGCCGGTAGTCGTGCGGTTACCCGCATTGTAACCAGAAAAGACGTTGTTTTCTCCGGTTGTGTTGCTGAACCCGGCAAATACCCCAAAGAAGGAGTTAAAATTACCGCCGTTGTTTCGCCGACCGGAGGCATTCCCGACAAATGTGTTAAAACCGCCGATAGTGTTGAGAACACCCGCCGATGAACCCAGAAACGTGTTGCCGGTTCCCTGAGCATTGGTCGAGCCAGCCAGCGAACCCAAAAACGTATTCTGCCCGCCGGTTAGGTTTGATGAACCCGCTGAACTGCCAATGAACGTGTTTTGGTTAGCTACATTTACCGAACCGGCCCCAGAGCCAATTATCGTGTTCTCATTGGCAGCGCCATTAGCGTTGCCGGCCTGGTAGCCCACAAACGTGTTGTTGGCACCAGATGTGGTTGAATTACCCGCACCGGAGCCAAAAAAACTGTTGAAGCCGCCCGTTAGGTTCGATACAACGTTGCCCGGAGTCGGATTGACAATCACGTTCGCCACCCCCGGCGTTGGCGTGGTCGGACTGGTAATGATTAAGTTCTGGGCGAACAGGGTGCCGGGCAAAAGCAAAGAAAACGCGGCACAACGCAGGAAGATTTGTTGCATGGCTGGTTACATTTAATGGTTGTTTAAACTGAATAAGTTGTGCGAAAGATAAGGGACTTCTTTGGGTTCGCCAAGAGGTGTCTTATCTGGCCCGGCATTTTCGGGAAACTGCCCCACAGAAAAACAAGGCTGATTGCTTTGGTTCGTCAGCTACTCGCTTAGCTGGTATTAGTCCTTTTTTTATCGAATGGTAAAAATGTTCAATTGGAATCTATCTCATAAACGTGCGCTCGTTACGGGCGGCACCAAAGGAATCGGCCAGGCCATTGTCCGCCAATTTCTCGACCTCGGCGCGTCGGTCTTCATCGTTGCCCGCGATAACGCCTTATTGCAATCGCAGTTGGCACTATATCAGCAACGGGGCCACAGCGTAATTGGGCTTGCTCTGGATTTAACCCGGCCCGGTGCCGCCAATACCCTCGCCGAAGCCGTGCAGGATCAGTGTGGCGGGCTGGATATTTTGGTCAATAACGTCGGCACCAACATCCGCAAACCTACTGCCGACTATACCGACGCGGAGTATGACCAGATTATGGATACTAATCTGCGGTCGGTTTTCGCGCTGTGCCAAGCCGCGTATCCGCTCCTGAAACGCCCTGCCACCTCCGATGGGCGTAACACGGCCAGTATCGTCAATATTTCGTCGGTGTCGGGATTGACGCACACCAGTAGCGGAGCTATTTACGGTATGAGCAAGGGAGCCATGAACCAGCTAACCCGCAACTTAGCGGTTGAATGGGCGCGGGACGGAATCCGGGTTAATGCCGTTGCTCCCTGGTATATCAACACGCCATTGGCCGCGCCGGTGTTGAACAATCCCGACAAACTGGCCGGGATTGTGGCCCGAACGCCAATGGGCCGGGTTGGCGAACCCGACGAAATTGCGTCAGTGGTATCGTTTCTGTGCATGCCTGGAGCCAGTTACCTTACCGGGCAGACAATTTCGGTGGATGGCGGTATGATGGCCTGGGGTTACTAACTCATTTTCAGCTTCTTAGCGGCCAAACCGGAACACGTCTGCCGGTTGGCTGCGGCCGGTCTCGAACAAACTGCGGATTATGCTGGCGGCTGTGATGCTGAACGTGATGCCGTTGCCGCCAAAAATAACTCATTGAATTTAGCCAGGAGTTTTTCGGACAATATCACCGAGTTTTTGACATCCTCCCCCCTGTGAAGAAGCCAGGCCGCCGGTGCGGGGGATTCCTTAGTACAGGGATTCATGCCCGAATCCGTAATTGATTCACAACTACTTCAGTCATCAGTCAATGATTTGAGCCAGAACCGGCTCTTTTTTCCGAACTTCGCCGGTCAATCACGCTTATCTGTTTCAGCATGAAAAATCAAGTATGTATCCTCGGCCTGGTTGTGGGCCTGTTGTGGAGTTTGCCCGGTTTTGGGCAATCTGGCGGCGGTATGGGCGGTATGGGCGGTATGGGCCGGGGCGGCATGGGCCGGGGCGGTGGTCAGTTTCAGCAACCTAATTCACCCCCGCCGTCGGCTTTCAACGGGATGCCGTCGGTGCTGGCCGACCGCGAAACCCGCTGGCTAAAAGACAGCCTGAACCTGACCAAAGACCAAACTAAGGCCGTTCGGAAACTAAACAACGACTTTGCCAAGCAGCAGGAAGACATCAAGCCCACTGTCGGCCCCGGCGGAACCCAGCCCTCGCCCGAAACTATCCGGCAGGTACAGGAAATTATGCTCATGACCAACGAAGAAAAAGAAGAGCAGCTTCGGCCCATTCTCACGCCCGAACAGTGGACTAAATACAAAGCCAGCAAAGACCTGATGATTCAGCAAACGGGCGGTTTCAAACCCTTGCCGATTGGAGGCAAAAAAAATTAATGACTAATCCTCCCGTATTACCCGATGCCTTTCGGGATCAGATGCAGACTCAGCTCGGTGCTGATTTTCCGGCCTTCGAGCAGGCATTGACTGATGAAACGCCCGTCAGCATCCGGCTCAATCCCGCTAAACCGACTGCTGCGCTGAATACGGGCGGTTTAGAACCTGTTGCCTGGTGCGCCGAGGGGTTTTATCTGCCGCAACGCCCGGTTTTCACGCTCGATCCGTTGTTTTGGGCCGGGGCATATTACGTGCAGGAAGCGGCCTCAATGCTGCTGGCCAAGGCTATGCGGCAAATCGTGAAGCCGAATTACGCGCCTAAAGTGCTGGATTTGTGCGCGGCTCCGGGCGGTAAAAGCACGTTGCTGGCTTCGGCCTTGCCGCCCAACTCGCTGCTGGTCTGCAATGAAGTTATCAGAACGCGGGTGCCGATTCTGCGCGAAAACCTCGAAAAATGGGGTTTCCCGAATATCGCCACGACGAACCACGATCCCGAAGATTTCCAGAAACTCGACGGCTTTTTCGACATCGTGCTGGTTGACGCGCCTTGCTCGGGCGAAGGGCTGTTCCGCAAAGACCCCGATGCCGTCCGGCACTGGTCGCCCGATGCGGTGGCGATGTGTTCGGCGCGGCAAAAACGAATTTTGACCCAGGCCGCGCCGTTGGTTGACGATGGCGGCTGGCTGATTTACAGCACCTGTACGTACAACGATGCTGAAAACCGCGAGAATGTCCGATTCCTGACCGAGAATGGTTTCCGCAATTATCCGCTCATAATTCCTGCCGAATGGGGCATTGTTGACGTTGAAACCGAGGGTGCGGTGGGCTATCAGTGCTACCCGCACCGGGTGCGGGGCGAAGGATTTTTTATGAGCGTTTTCCGCAAAACCGGGTTCACGGCGAAGAACAATTTAAACGCCCGGCACTTCCGCACTATCAGCCCCGAACGGCCCAAACAAGCGGCCCAGGCTGCCACGTGGCTCGCAAATTCTGCCGATTTCTCGATCTGGAACAAGCCCAACGGCGACGTGATGGCGTTACCGAAATCGCTCGAAAAAAATCTGTTAATTTTAGATAACGCGCTGCATAACAAGGGTTTTGGGTTAGAACTTGGTCAGTTTAAAGGCACTGATTTTGTGCCCGCCCACGCGCTGGCTCTCAGCACCGCTATTGCCCGGAATCTGCCCGCCGTTGACTTCTCCCAAGACGACGCGCTACGGTATCTCAGGAAAGAAAACCTGGTGTTGGCCGAACCCGTCAAAGGTTGGCTGCTGGCCCGATATGGCGGTCTGAACCTCGGCTGGATGAAGGCCGTTGGCAACCGCGTGAATAACTACCTGCCTAAAGAATGGCGGATCAGAATGACGGTCAAGACCGAGTTTTTTGACTAATTTTCTTTGCTAAATAAACCGCCATGAAAATCACTGAAACCAATACGCTGCCGCTAACCCTCACCGACCGGGCCGCCCTCGGCGATAACGACGTATTGACCATGCCCGCGTCGTTCGACGACTATTTGGCCTTTGCCGAAACCGGCCCTTATCCAGTCGAATACGTAAACGGAGAAATTATCTCAATGGAACAAGCCACCTTCACCCACGAAGCGTTAAGAATGCGAATAGGCGCATTGCTTTATCTACTCTTTGGCGAAAACGAAGACAGAACCATCCTCGGTAGCAACATCAAAATCTTCGTGCCTGCCACTTTGCCCGAAAAGTATGGCTCGTTTAACGCCGATGTATCCGTTGTGGATGGCGAACCCGAATACATGACCCTCCCCAGCAGAAACCTCTCGACCGTCACGATTCTGAACCCGGTATTGGTGGTAGAAGTCCTGTCAGATTTGACCCGGAACATTGACCTCGGTGATAAACTGGCAGCATACAAACAAATTCCGACGTTACAGCAGTTGCTGTTCATAAACCAAAAAACGTTGTCGGTCTCGACCTACATCCGGGCGGGCGTACACACCTGGACAAACATTGATTTTGTCGGTGCCGACGATATAATTCCGGTGCTGGGCCACAATCTTGCCATGGCCGCCATCTACCGGGGTATGCTGTAACGTTGAGGCTTTCCGCTATTTTTGGAGCCGATACACGTAAATGCTTACATAACCCCTCCTTTCATGAAACGCTTTCTCACTATTTTGGGCCTGTTACTGGCCGTCCTCGTGATCGGTTACGTAGCTGGCCCGCGCCCGTCTGAACCCCTGCCCGATGGTAAAATTCCTGCTGTGACAACTGATTTAACCAAACTTGATGCCGACATTACCCGCTACGAAGCCGGGTTTAAACTCCGCCCCGATAATCAGGCCCGCGTGGTCTGGGCCGATAGCGCCACAAAGCAAAAAACGCCGTACAGCATTGTTTATATTCATGGCTATACCGCAAGCTGGGCCGAGGGTAGCCCCGTAAACCTGAACCTTGCTGAAGAATTTGGCGCCAATATGTACCTCGCCCGC
Source organism: Cytophagales bacterium (assembly GCA_038248175.1). GTDB lineage: Bacteria > Bacteroidota > Bacteroidia > Cytophagales > Spirosomataceae > Spirosoma. Next base: position 7,577 of record JBBRUB010000015.1, read on the forward strand.
ACCGACGGTCACGGTCTCGACACACCCGACGCGATGAAGGACCTGACTCCGGCCACTTACCTTGAATCTGGCGAACGGGCATTGGCAATCGGCAAAACCCTCGGCCAAAAAGTAATCTTGGTCGGTACATCAATGGGGGGCATGATGACACTTTATCTGGCCTCGCGCCATCCCGAAATTGCGGGTATCGTGCTGTATTCGCCCTGCATCGAACTCGCCGACTCAAAAGGTAAGCTCGTGACCGGCCCCTGGGGACAGCAGATTCTGGATAAAGTTTATCCCGATCAGCATGTCCATAACAAGAAAGAAAACGCCGAACGCGCTAAATACTGGTACGAGACCTTTCATACAAACGGCATCATTACGCTGCAAACCATTCTTGATAACTATGCTACTGCTGAGACCTTTGCGAAGGTGAAACAGCCGACGTTTTTGGGTTATTACTACAAAGACGAATCTCACCAGGACCCAACGGTTTCGGTGGCGGCCTTGCTGAAAATGTACGACGAACTGGGAACGCCCGCCGGTAAAAAGCGCAAAGAAGCCTTCCCCGACGCGGGCGCACACGTGATTGCTTCCGACCTGACCACCGAAGACTGGCCCGTTGTTCAGGCCGCAACCAGCAAGTTTTTGCGCGAGGTGATGGGTATAAATCCGGGGGCGTCTACCGTCGCCCTCCTAAAAAAGTAGCTACTTTTGCGATTCATTATAGACTAACACTATGCCTTACGGACTCTTGACCGGCAAGCGCGGAATCATCTCCGGCGCACTCAACGATCAATCTATCGCCTGGAAAGTGGCCCTCAAAGCCCATGAAGAAGGCGCGACAATCATCCTCACCAACGCCCCGATTGCGATGCGGATGGGCGAAATCAAAAAACTCGCCGAGCAGATCAACGCCGAAATTATCCCCGCTGATGCTACTTCGACCGACGACCTGACCAAACTATTCACTGATTCGCAGGAGATTCTGGGCGGAAAAATTGATTTCGTGTTACACTCAATTGGTATGAGTCCAAACATTCGCAAGGGCCGCGCCTACACCGACCTCAACTACGAATGGTTCAAGCAAAGCCTTGACGTATCGGCGATGTCGTTGCACCGGATGTTGCAGGTCGCCTACAAAATGGATGCGATTTCGGAGTGGGGTTCGGTCGTGGCGTTGACCTACATGGCTGCCCAGCGCACGTTCCCGTTTTATACCGATATGGCCGAGGCCAAAGCCATGCTCGAATCCGTAGCCCGGAGTTTTGGCTACCACTATGGCAAGTATCGGCACGTGCGGGTAAATACCGTTTCGCAGTCGCCAACGGTCACAACGGCGGGGTCGGGTATCGGCGGTTTTGATAAGTTTTATGACTTCGCCGACAAAACCGCTCCCCTCGGCAATGCCTCCGCCGATCAATGCGCTGATTACTGCATCACACTCTTCTCGGATTTCACGAAGATGGTCACGATGCAAAACCTGTTCCACGACGGCGGCTTCTCAATGACCGGCGTTTCGGAAGAAATTATGGGGAACTTGTAGGAGCGCAATTTAGAGTGAGCAATGGGCTCTGCATTGCTCGCTCTAAATTGTTTATTGAATCAGCCAACTGCACTCAATCCGGCTCCCTTTCCCATTGTCCACCGCCCGGATGTAGGTATCAATTTCCTGCTGCAATTCCTCCACGTGCGAGATAATCCCAACGACACGGTTCTCCTTCCGCAGCGATTTCAGTGTCTCGAACACCGTTTGCAGCGAATCTTTATCGAGCGTACCGAAGCCTTCGTCTAAGAAAAACAGGTTTTGTTTTGACTGCGTAATGTGCTGAATATTATCAGACAAGGCCAATGCCAGCGATAAAGCCGCCTGAAACATCTGCCCACCAGACAGCGTTTTGGCGAGTCGGGTTTTGCCGCCGTTCAGAAAATCGCGGATAATAAAATTGTCGTCGCTAAATTCTAACCGTAACTGATTGTTGGTCAGTTTGGTAAACCGGGCGTTGGCGGCCTGGCAGAGGTCGTTGAGGTAAACCGTTGAAACGTATTTCATAAATCCAGACCCCCGGAAGAGTCGGCTCATCTCGGCTAAATCACGTTCCCGCAGCGTCAGCGTGTCAAACTCCTGCTGAACGGTTTGCTTTTGCGCCCATTGCCGGGTCAGTTCGTCGTAGGTCTTGCGTTTCTCGCCGAGTTGCTGATTCAGACCATCGGCGGCTGTCTGCGCCGTTTTCAATGCGCCCTGCGAATCGGCCAACTCTGACGGGTCAAACGGTTGGTCGGCCAGTTCGGTGGTAAGGTTGTTGGCTTTAGTTTGGGCTGTGTTCAGGGCGAGGTCAAAAGCCAGTACCCGCGCCCGTTCGGTGGCTACGTCGAGGTTCGTTCGCAAAATCGCGTCCAGTTCCGGGCGGGTCAGGCCGTGCGTCAGTAGCGTGTTGGCTACGGCAGTTTCAAGGGTTTCGCGGTCGGTTTGCCAGTTGGCTTGTTGTTGTTGAGCCAGCAAAACGTCGGTTTGGCGAGTAACTACGTCGGCTTCGGCGTTGGCTTCCTGCTCTGCGGCCCGGTCGAAATTGGTTTTGGCCCGGCTAACCTGACGCTCCAGATCGGCTTTCAAATCGTCAATTATAGCTGGATTAAAGGTCTTAATCGTAGCTTCGTCGAAACACGTGAGTTCGGTTAGTTGCTGATTAACAGTTTGTTGCAATGAATTAATCTGCCCCGTTAGTTCGGCGGCTCGGGCGTTCAGCGTAGCTCGGTCGCGCTCGGTGGTTTCGAGTTCGGTAGTTAATTGCTGCACGGCGGTTCGGGCCGTTGTTAAGCGTTTTTGATTGTCGGCTTCCTGATTGATAGCCTTCAGGACAGCTTGCTCGTTATTTCGGCTAAACTCCGGCCAGATAAACAAATCGTGGTGCGCTAACTGCCGGGCAACCGCGTCGGCGTGGTCGTTGATAAGCGTCTTGCCCTGATTATGCACCGTCCTGATTTCTCCCAGCAAGCCCTTTGCCTCGATTAACACGCTATTTGTATCCTCAATTTGTTGTTCGATGGCCTGCAACGCCCGTCCACTTTCAGCGGCTTCGTCGTCAATCGCCGAATCCTGATGCACAGCCGGGTGATGCGCCGATCCACAAAGCGGGCAAGGTTCGCCATCGGTCAGGGCCGAAGCGTATTGTTGCAGACTTTGTTTGAGCCGATTCGTATCATGTACGGTCTTTCGGGCTTGTTGCGTTTGCTTTAATCTGGCAATCTCTTCCAGAATGGCATCGGGCAGGTCCTTTAAATGCAGGTCGTTCCAGTCCTGACAAAACCCGGCCAACGCCTTCTCTTTTCGCTGTTTGACAGAGGCTAAATCGGTGTCGTATTTCGCCAGATTTTTGGCGTATCTGTCCACCTCCTTTTTTAGGGGCGAAGCCGCCGTAAACCAGTTACGGATTTCGTTGAGCCTTGCCAAATTCGATTCCTGACCCGAAAGTTTATCTACAACTAACTGACAGGCAACCCGATTTTCAGTTTTCTGTTGAATTGTATCAGTCTGCTGTTGAGTCTCTTTTCGTAATTTGTCAAAACTTCGACTATGCTGTTCAATGCCATACCGATTCGTCAGAATCAACTGCACCGTATCTAATTCAGCAATTTGTTTTGTCAACGCATCGCGGGTTTCAAAAGCAGTCTGTGCCGTTTGGTGCGTTTCCTGCGCTGTCAGTAATTTTTGCTGTGCGTCGGCCAATCGTTCGGCTGCTTTTGTCACGGCCCGTTTCCCATCAGTCTGTTTATCAGTAAGTTGAGTCACCTGTTCGAGCATCGCCTGAAACGCCCGGTCGCATCGTTCATAATCGGCAATCGTTGTGCGAAGTCGGCTAAAATCAGCTTGTTGCCGGGTTCGGTCTGCTAATTCTTCCCGCGCTTTGGCAAGTTCGTCATAGCGTCTCTGGAGGCGTTCGAGCCGTTGCACCCAGTCGCGCAACAGAATCAGGTGTTTATCATGTTCCAGAATATCAGTATTCACCGTGTTGATAGCCGTTTGGGCGGCTTCAATTGTTTCGGGCGAGGCTTCTTCCAGGCCCATCAACTGCCCCCGAATGGCGTTCAGTGCGGCATCGTTGGCCTTTTCGAGAATAGCGACAGAATCGGTCAAGTTGAACCGTTCCAAGTCAAACAATTTACTCATCATATCCGTCCGGCCCTTCGGGTCGAGTTCCAGAAACCCCCGAAACTGGTTTTGCGGAATTATGATTGTGCGCTTGAAATTGTCGTAATCTAACCCCAGCACCGACCGTGTGAAGGATTTAATATCTTCTTTTTCAATTGGTTGCGGAATCCATTCGCCGTTTTCCTGCCGATATACCTGCCGTTTTCCGGGCTTTATTTCGTGATGTTTTTTCGGGTGACGTTCGGCCTTAAACGTGTATCGGTAAGGCTGTTGGTTGGCCCCAGCCAGAAACTCGAAGTCAATCAGCATCTGCGCCGATTTCAGATTCATCATGTTATACTGCCGGTTTTCGCGGCTATTGAGCCGTTCGCTTTCGCCATACAGCACAAAGCTAATCGCTTCGAGCAGTGATGTTTTGCCACTCCCGACTTTCCCAAAAATCCCGAACAGCCCCGAATCGGTCAACTGCCGGAAGTCAATTTCCTGCCGTTGTTGGTATGAATATAGCCCTTCGATGGCTAATTTTAGTGGAATCATGGCGTATTAGTTGGCACTTGCAGCACTTCCTGAAACAAGGTCAGCAACTTCGCATTGGGTTCCTGGTTATGCCGACTTTTGAAATACCCGGCAAACAAGTCGTTCATAGACAACGAGAGGTCAATTTGGGGCGATGCTATTTCTGTTTCAGTTGTTGCTATGTCCGGCTCGCGCACTTCCAGCCGGACCCCGGCAAATCGGGGGTGCGCCTGCGTGAGCTCGCGATGTTCGTCGCTGCTTAAAAACTTAGGCGTTTGAATCGTGATTTCGGGGAAACACTCCGGGTTTTCGCGCAACCAGTCAACTGCTTTTTCAACCTCCGTAAACGTCTTTCGCAGAAGTTTTCGTCCGTTTTGCAACGTAATCGGCGTAATGGTAGCGGCTTTACCCGGCTCAACATCAATCAGTACAACGTATTTCTGTTGATTGGCTTCCGCAAAACTATACGCCAGCGGACTGCTACTATACACCACCGGACACGGGCCGCCCCCAAGCTGATGATACCGATGCAAATGCCCCAAAGCCACATACTGTATTTGCTTGGGAATCAGGTCTGTAAACAACACCGACGCGCCCCCAACCTGCACAATACTTCGCTCGTCGTCGGGTTCGTCGGGTTGCTTTTCGCCCCGTCTCATCATAAAGAGGTGCGCCGTGAGCAAATTTACACCCGCATCATCCATATATAGGTCAGCCAATCGCTGCCAATGACGGTGCAAGTGATTCCGAAGTTCGTCGTCGGGATTTTCCAAGTCCAGAAACGCTTGTCGAAGCCGGGTTTCATTGGCGTATGGCGTGAGGATAATCCGCACCGGAAAATTCACCCCAGGCAATTGAATCTCCACAAAGCCGGGTTCTGAGTGCAGGAGTTTGGCATCACAACTAAGCGTGTTCAGTTTCACAGTCGTTTTTGGGTAACCTGCAAACACAATCCCGCACTCACGGGCAAAATGGTCTTGTGCTTCGATGCGGTCAGGATTATCATGATTACCTGCAATTGCCACAACGAGCCGCCGACCATTATTAGTGAGCGTTTTGAGCGTACTATATAATAGGTTTTCGGCTTCGGGCGTAGGCGCAAACGTATCGAACAAATCACCAGCCAGCAACACAAGGTCAATTGCCTCACAATCGGCGATTTCTGTAATCTCATTCAGAACGGCTTTCTGTTCGTCGTACCGTGATTTTTCAGATAATTTCTTGCCGAGGTGCCAGTCAGCAGTGTGAAGAATTCTCATATATTCGTTCATTAAAAACAGACCCGAAGATAGCAGATAGGAGTGGGTGCAAAAAGTTATAAAAAATAGTCAGTTGGTAAACGGTTGTAAACTAAGCGATTATCTCATGCCTTCATGGAGCCGTTAAATTATTTTCACCTGATGATTTGACAATTGGTGTTTTACTGTCGTACCTTTGCAGTCCCAAATCAGGGAAGCAATTCAGAAAATCAGGCTAATCATTTGCTTTTCAGTGCGTTACAAGTCAAGTGCCAGCACAGCAACAAAAAATTAATATTGGCAAACGCTTGACAATCTAAAGTAAAACAGTACCTTTGCACTCCCAAACCGAAACAAGGCGGCTAATCACCCACTTCTTTCACCACGTGCAGCCATCGGGCCGCACGAATGTTCTTTGACAAACTGGAAATCAGCATAGTACACGAGGTCGCTTGCGACCAGTTGAACACATCGTGTTAAGGACAAACTTCGGTCTGCCTTAGCACACAATTATTTACGATGGAGAGTTTGATCCTGGCTCAGGATGAACGCTAGCGGCAGGCCTAATACATGCAAGTCGAACGGGCAGCAATGTCAGTGGCGAACGGGTGCGTAACGCGTAAGGAACCTGCCTTCGACCGGGGTATAGCTTTGCGAAAGCGGAGGTAATCCCCCATAGTACTACTGGGTCACCTGACCTGGTGGTTAAACTTGGGGGTCGAAGATGGTCTTGCGTCTGATTAGCTTGTTGGTGGGGTAACGGCTCACCAAGGCTTTGATCAGTAGGGGTTCTGAGAGGATTGGCCCCCACATGGACACTGAGATACGGGTCCAACTCCTACGGGAGGCAGCAGTAGGGAATATTGGGCAATGGAGGCAACTCTGACCCAGCCATGCCGCGTGCAGGATGAAGGCTCTTCGAGTCGTAAACTGCTTTTATCGGGGAAGAACGGCCAGGGTGCGCCCTGGTGTGACGGTATCCGATGAATAAGCACCGGCTAACTCCGTGCCAGCAGCCGCGGTAATACGGAGGGTGCAAGCGTTGTCCGGATTTATTGGGTTTAAAGGGTGCGTAGGCGGGTAATTAAGTCTGGTTTTAAAGCAGGTCGCTCAACGATCTAATGTGGCTGGATACTGGTTATCTTGAAATTGTTGGCCGCAGCCGGAATGGGTCATGTAGCGGTGAAATGCATAGATATGCCCCGGAACCCCGATTGCGAAGGCAGGCTGCGACGACTGATTTGACGCTGAGGCACGAGAGCAAGGGTAGCAAACAGGATTAGATACCCTGGTAGTCCTTGCCGTAAACGATGATTACTGACTGTATGCATTTGATGTATGTGGTTAAGCGAAAGCGTTAAGTAATCCACCTGGGGAGTACGCCGGCAACGGTGAAACTCAAAGGAATTGACGGGGGTCCGCACAAGCGGTGGAGCATGTGGTTTAATTCGATGATACGCGAGGAACCTTACCTGGGCTAGAATGTGCGTGAAGGTCTCAGAAATGGGTTCGTGTAGCAATACACACAAAACAAGGTGCTGCATGGCTGTCGTCAGCTCGTGCCGTGAGGTGTTGGGTTAAGTCCCGCAACGAGCGCAACCCCTATTAACTGTTGCCAGCGGGTAAAGCCGGGGACTCAGTTAGGACTGCCTGCGCAAGCAGAGAGGAAGGCGGGGACGACGTCAAGTCATCATGGCCCTTACGTGTGGGGCTACAAACGTGCTACAATGGTAACGACAATGGGCAGCCAGTCCGCGAGGACGAGCTAATCCCCAAACGTTATCTCA
>JBBRUB010000016.1:0-14989 GCA_038248175.1 Cytophagales bacterium
CAGCGTTATGGCGCGCTGTGCCAACAACGTAGCGACCAGCGTACAGCCTTCGTTTTCGGTCGAGCGAAACACCTGATACGTCGTGGGCTGACTATTACCCTCTACAGAAACTTGTACGGTCTGCGCCGTGTCACTCCGGTTGATTAGCACCATCGCGAGTGTACCGTCGGCATCGTGCCGAAACGCCGACGCCAGTACATCGGGACTGGACGAACGGCTTTCTACCCGCACGGCACCGGGCCGCACGTAGCGGTAAAAGTGTTTGGCGGCAAAATACTTCGGTGAGATGCGGGTGCTGTCCAGGAGGGCATAGACACTGTGCGGTTCGGCAATTTGCCAGTAGAGCCACGCGCTCATATTACCGCCCACGAGGTAATCGTGCATGTCGTTCGCCATTTTCATGGCGCCCGCCCAGGTTTGGTCGTGGCCGGAGGTTTCGGTCATCCAGGTTTGCCGTCCGTACTGCTTTGTTGCTTCGTACCACTTCGACACCCCCGAAAACTCCTCCTGTCGGTGGGTGGCGAAATGACCCCGGAAATTCCGGGTTTCGGGGTCCTGCATGGTAGGGCCGATGCTGTTGAGCATCCGGTTGGCAAACATCATGTCTTCGGGCAGGTGAATCTGCGTAGTAATGCCCTCGCGCCTGAACTTCCGCATCAATGCCCGCACGGCTTCGCGTACCTGCTGCGGATTGTAAATGCACGACTTATAAGGCTCGATAAACAGCAACTCATTCTGGATACTGATGGAGCCGATGTCGATACCCCAATTCTGTTTGGCAGCAATAATGAACGCAGCCATGTTTTCGGCGTATTCGTCGTACATATCGGCCCGCAGATGACCGCCCTGTACGGTGGCCCGGTGCGTTTTGATGAACTCCGGGGGCGACCACGTAGCGGCAATGAACCGCGTAACACCCCGCTTTTTGAGGGCCTGGGCAAACCGCATCCGCCGTTCCATGAAATGCATGTTAAAGTTTTTCCACTCGAAATGGTTCGGGTCGTCGTCGTCGTTGACCGCTTCGAGTTCCTGCGGAATTGACATCCGCAGCATCGTCAGGCCGAGGTCATCCACAATCCGGTCGTAGAGCGACGAATCGGCGTAGAATGCAGGCGCGTCGGTGAAGTCGATGATGCACGAGCCGAACCCCTCCATGGTCTGATGCCTCTGCGCTGGCTGGACGGAAATCCGTATGGCCTGACCCAGCACTGCCCCAGTTAGCTGCCCGAGCAGGATAGCAAAAGTAATGGTACAGATGCGCATAGTTTTGCAGGATTATGGAGAGCCGTATCTTCAAAAGAAGCACATTTTGGGGTATCATACCCACACGTACCCACCCAGACCCACCCAGATAGTCTTTTGTACAGTACCTACCAACCCTTTTTCGTTATTTGGCCCGGTAAACCCTAACGCTTCGCCTTCGTATGAAATTTTTGTGGATTGCTATTCTTGTTATTTCTGTTGGTGGGACTACTATTGCCCAGACCACTGGCCCCCGGCACGTGCAGCTCGTGCGGGAGAAGTCGGCGTATCAGCTGCTCGTTAACGGAAGCCCCTACTTTTGCAAAGGGGCCGTAGGTATTGACTACCTGGATAGACTCAGCCGGTACGGTGGCAACTCCATCCGAACAGGTACCAACCGGCCAACGTTAGACAAAGCGCAGCAGTATGGTCTGACAGCGCTGGTTAACCTTCCCGTCCGGGCCGAACGCGACGGCATGAACTACAACGATGCCGGGGCCGTTCGTCGGCAGCATGAGGCCGTGCTTGCGCAGGTGAGGCTCCTGAAAGAACACCCGGCGGTGCTAATGTGGGCACTGGGTAATGAGCTGGATTTTATTCAGGCTAATGTGAAGGAAACCTACAACCATCGGGTTTGGAAGGCCGTTAATGCCCTGGCCAGTGAAATTCATCGGATTGACCCCAACCACCCCGTCATGACGGTCGTTGGCTCCATCGACCGCGATAAAATCAAGACGTTGCTGACGGAGTGTCCAAACCTGGATTTGCTGGGCATTAACGAATACGGCGACCTGAATAAAATTCCGGGGTGGCTCCGGCAATATGGCTGGCAAAAGCCCTATGCAGTAACAGAGTGGGGGCCAACGGGCTTCTGGCAGGTTCGGAAAACTCCCTGGAAAGCCCCCATCGAAGAAACCAGCAGCCAGAAGGCGGACAAATACCGGGAACGCTACGCGGGTACGATTGCCGCCGACACGGACCGCTGTGTGGGGTCATACGTATTTTTGTGGCGGCAGCACCAGGAGCGGACCCATACCTGGTTTGGCATGTTCGACAAGAACGGACTGGAAACAGAAGCCGTTGATGTGATGCACCACGCCTGGACGGGCCGCTGGCCGACAAACCGGAGCCCCCGGCTCGATTCGGTAAAAATTGGCTATAAAACGGCGGCTGAAGGTGTGTATCTGCAAGCAACCCGAACCTACGAAGCCACGGTCTGGGCGAGCGACCCGGAGGCTGACTCGCTACGGTATAAATGGGAAGTACTGCCGGAAGGAACCAATTTTCCCTACGGCGGCAACGGCGAGAGTCCACCTCCCGCACTGCCGGGCCTGATCGACCAGCCTGCGCAACACCGGGTTTCGTTTCGGGCGCCGATGGGTACAGGCGCGTACCGCCTGTTTGTGTACGCTTACGACGATCATGGGCATTGGACCACGGCCAACATTCCCTTTTTCGTGGAGCAGTAGTCTCCCCGCTTTTCTTAGGCTCCTGCCGCCTGTTGAACGGGAATAGTCAGAATCACCTTACTCAGGCAGGGGCGGTCGGTACACCCGAATCTCCCGAAGGTCAGTCAGTGCCTGCCCGGCAAGGGTCAGCACGTGTTCGCCATTAACAATACCCTGCACAAGCGTCTGCATATGGCCCGCTGCCGGTATAATGGTGTCATGGCACATCGACAGCACATTCCACTGTAGCGTATCCCCCGGTTTCAGCCAGTTGAACTGACCGAAGTCGCCGGGATTATTCCGGCGAAACCAGTCCTGCGGCTCAATTACAATACGGCCCGACCCGGACGTAAAGAGGCTATCGCTGCTGCCACTGCCATCGGGGCCGGTTCTGGAGCCGTGCAGCCTGAAGCGCACTTCCTGCCGGAGGCTATCTACGTCGGTCAGGATTAGGGTCCAGTCTTCGGGTTGCAATTGCCCAGCCAGCCGAAGGGTCAGCAGCTGGCCGATATGCGTTGGAAAGGAGCCTTCTGGTTCGCGTGCCGGGCGGGTGTGATAAAAGCACCCTACGCTTGCTGAAGGCTCCTGTCCATCTATTGTAACGGTCACGGCTGACGGGTGGGCCGCACTATCCTTCCAGCGCACGTCAATACGGTTGCCCGTTACCCGCAGGCGCAGCGTATGGTTACGTAGGGTGAAGTCCCGGCCCGGCTTCAATATGCTGACCCCGGCAGACGGCTCTAATTCTGTAGTCATGGCGGTCACAGGCAGGGTGTTGAAATATCGTTTAACAATCTCAGCCATCAGGTAGTTACCGTGCCCGTTGAGGTGAACAGCATCGGTCAGCAAAGCCGAAGCGGCTAATTGATGCTTAGCTAAGTAAGCCTTCCACGCCGTCCGGACGTCAATCAGGGCCAGGCCATAGGTATCGCACAGGGCCGGTAGCCAGACAGAACTGTGCTGGTCGTGCCAGGCATCGTTCTGGCCCACCGCCACGTGGTCGGTCTGAATGGCCACCTCCGCCGTCGTTCGGCTGCGGATGCTGCGGATAATCTGTTCGTAATCCGGTTGGTTGCCGTAGTCGTGCAAAAGAATCAGGTCGGGATAAAAAGCCATCACATCATTCTCAACCATCTGCTTCAGACGTTCGGAACTGAACCCGCCAATGGCCCGATTAACCATCGTGATGGTCACCTTCGGATAGCGCTGTTTCAGAAAACTCCTGACTTCCAGCCACCAATCCTGCCTGCTGATAGACTGACCATACACGAGGATACGAATCTGACCCGGTTCGGCGGTCGTCAGCAACTGCGCGGTTTTGGGAATTCGGGTGGCAAAACGGGCAGTAGTCATCCCGAAGTGAACAGGAGGATAAGGCTGGGCCAGTGACTCGCCTGCCAACAGGAGAAAGAGGTAACGAAGATAAATGTGCATTAGTGAAAGTGACAATAGCCCGAAGATTTCGGAGTGATAATATCTCTAAAAGAAGCCCGTTTGGAAGCATCCTACCCACGCCTACCCACCCAGACCCACCCAGATAGTCTTTTTGGCTTTATGTTATTTGTGACCAAAATACTATTTAACGAAAAAATTATGCTGTTGAATCACTACGTATTTCGATTAGTGCCAACCCGTTTGTTGCTGGTACTGACGCTGCTGCTGGCCTGGAACGGGGCATTGTACGCACAAACCCGCACCCTAACGGGCCGCGTTACCGATGCTGCCGGGGGGCCGGGCATTCCGGGTGTCAACGTCCTGATCAAAGGAACTACCAACGGCACCACCACCGATTCGGAGGGCGAGTTCCGGCTGAGTGTACCTACCGGGGCTACCACTTTAGTCATCTCATCGGTGGGGTATGAGGCCACCGAGGTTGCTATCGGGAACAAGAGTACCCTATCCGTTTCACTCCAGTCCGATAGCCGCTCACTCAATGAAGTGGTCGTGGTAGGCTACGGCCAGAAAACCACCCGAAAACTCACCGAGTCTATCGGTACAGTGCAAGCGCGTGACATCACGCGCCTGCCTGTAGCCAGCGCCGAAGCGGCCATTCAGGGGCGGGTGTCGGGGGTACAGATTACCAACGTCGATGGCACGCCGGGCAGTCCGGTCTCCATTCGTATCCGGGGCGTATCGACGGTGGGCAACAACCAGCCGCTCTTCGTGGTGGATGGCGTACCCATCGGTGACGGAACGGGCAACCAGATTAACCCCGCAGACATCGAAACGATGTCGGTATTGAAAGATGCATCATCGTCGTCGATTTACGGGTTGAGGGCGGCTAACGGGGTTGTACTGATAACCACCAAGCGCGGTAAGTCGGGCAAGCCCCGCGTTAACTTAGACGTGTATTCGGGGGTGCAGAACTTTCCGAAATTTTACGAGATGAACAGCACCGCGCAGTACGTATCGCTGGCGCAGGAAAGCTTCGACCGGGCCAATGCCCAGAGTGGGGCCAGACCCGGCACGTCGGGCTTTCTGGTGCTGCCCCCCGATTTGCGGCCCGGTGGTAAACTGCTGGGGATCGACAACCGCGACGTCTGGCGCGAGTCGGTCGTGGAAAAGAACGCGCCCATCCGCAACTATAATCTCTCGCTGTCGGGCGGCAACGAAAACTCCAATTATTTTATCTCGGCAGGGCTTTTTCAGCAGGAGTCGATGGTGAAAAAGTGGGACCTGACCCGCTACTCGTTTCGGATCAACAGCGACCACCGCGTGGGGAAGCGGCTGAAAATCGGGCAGGCGCTGACCATTGCCTACAACCAGACTGAGCGGGGCAGCAATGCCGGGGGCGACGGCTTTTTGTACGCGGCTTCGGCAACGATGCCCCCGTTTTTCAACTACTTAGATGCCAACAATTCAATCCCCAATAACCGATATGGCTACACGGGCAACCTGAACGTGGCCGGGCTGACCATTCTGAACACACCGGCAATTAACCAGGTTGTCAGTGCCACCGACCGCTCACTACGATTGCTGGGCAACATTTACGGCGAGCTGGAGCTGATTCGCGGCCTGAAGTTGCGGTCGGTGGCCGCGCTGGATTTCAGCACCTCGCGCAACACAAGCTGGCAACCCGGCTACACCGCCCTTGAGCTGGGACAGGAGCGCAACACCAACAGTGCCGGCGATGACCGGGGCGAGGGCGTTCAACAGGTCTTTACCAATACGCTTAACTACGACGGCGTGTTTGGCAAGCATACCATCAATGCCATTGGCGGCATGGAGTATCAGCAAATCAGGAGTACTAATCTGGGTTATACGGGCTTTAATTTCAGCAGCACCAACCCCAATTTCTACCGGAGTCTGCGCAACCAGCAGGGAAACTCCGACGGAAGGGGCGGGTTCGTTTTTCCCAACGTTGGGTCAGGGCTGTCGGAGCGGGCCTATTTTGCTTACTTCGGGCGGGTTAGCTACGATTATCAGGACAAGTATTTAGTGACCATGACAGCCCGCTACGACATGTCGTCCAATTTTGCGCCCGAAAACCGCGCCCGGTTGTTCCCGGCGGTGTCGGCGGCATGGCGAGTCTCCAATGAGGAATTCTTCAAAAACAAGCTGCCCTTCATTACCGATCTGAAACTACGGGGTAGCTGGGGGCAGTTGGGCAACGACCGTATCGGCAGCGACTTCCCCTACGTGGCCCGCGTGGTGCAGCAGCCGTGGTACACCATCGGAGCGGGTCAAACGACCCTGCGGGGTACGGGCATTCCGGTACTTACTAACCGGAACCTGCAATGGGAAGTTAACGAGAGCATCGACGCGGGTTTCGACATGACGTTTTTTGGTAAGCTGAACCTGCTCGCTACGTACTACAACCGCAACACGAAGGATTTTCTGTACAACCTGCCTGTCAATCTCACATCGGGTTTCGGTAGCATACCAGTCAATTTAGGACAGGTTAACAACCGGGGCATCGAGATTGAAACTAGTTACCGCGCCAATGTGGGCAAGGGCGCGACCATCGAACTATTCGGCAATATCACCACCGTTCGCAACCGCTTAGTGTCCCTCGCGCCGGGCGTTCAGGAGTTCGCCAGTGGCGATTACCGCACGGCGGTGGGCTTTCCCATCGGGTATTTCTACGGCTACAAAACGCTGGGTATTTACCAGAACAGTGCCCAGGCCGATGCCGCCATCCTCGACATCGCCAATGGAAGAAACAAGCCCGTGCCGGGCGATGTCATTTTTGAGGACAACAACGGGCCGGGTACCGACGGGCAGCTGTTCAGCGGTACGCCCGACGGACAGATCAACGTGGAAGACCGGACGTATCTGGGCAAAACCATCCCCGATTTTTTTTACGGCTTTGGGGTCAACGCCAACTGGAAAGGCTTCGACCTGAATATGCTGTTTCAGGGCGTTTCGGGAGTTAGCGTGTATAACCAGTTTCGGCGGGGTGGTGAAAACTTAGGGGGAGTAGGCCGCAACAGTTTAGCCTCGACCGCCAACCGCTGGACAGGCGAAGGAACGAGTAACACAATGCCCCGCGCTACGGCCAACGATCTGAACAACAACGGTCGCTTCTCGGATCGGTGGGTAGAAGATGCGAGTTTTCTGCGCTTCAAAAACGTGCAGCTTGGCTACTCGCTGCCCCGCGTGGTGCTCGACAAAATAAAGGTGTTTCAGGGTGCCCGCGTCTATGTGGCGGCTACCAACCTGTTTCGGATTACCAAATACAGTGGCCTTGATCCTGAAGTGGTTACCTACGGACAGCCCTCATCGCAATTATTTGCCGGTTCTGACGCGGGTAATATTCCACAGCCCGTTACGGTCCAACTCGGTGCCAACCTGACATTTTAACGCCCAACCAATAGCAAAATCATGAAAAAACGACTGATAATCCATCTGTTTACCGGCCTGCTGCTTTGCGGCCTGTTTACGCAGTGCGAGAAAAAATTAGACCTGGCCCCGCTGGGCAAACTCGATGAGCAAACATTTTTCCAGTCTGACAACGACTTCAAAGGAGCCGTGCTGCTGGCTTACTCATCTTTACTCAACTACACCTTTGAGCAGTTTGATGGCGGGGGGTGGTTTCAAAGTGTGTTGATGCCCGATGATGACACCACGACGGAGAACAACACCGTCAACAGCCTGGAGATCTTCAACTGGACACCCAACGACGGGCCATTCCGGGCGGTGTGGCAAACGACGTACAAAGGCATTCAGCGATCAAACGTAATTCTGGAAAAGCTGCCCTTAGCCACGGCCCTGTCCGACTCGTCGAAAAAAACGTTTGAGGGCGAAGCGCGGTTTCTGAGGGCATATTTCAATTTTACCCTGGCGATTCATTTTGGGCAGGCTCCCCTGATCGAAAAAACGCCACGCACACTGGACCAAACCCGGGCCATTAACTCGCTACCGGGGCAGCTTTGGGACGCGGTCATTGCTGATTTGCGCATTGCGAAAGCCAATCTGCCCAAAAAATGGAGCAACGACAATTTAGGTCGCGCCACGAGCGGAGCCGCGCAGGCTCTGTTGGGTAAGGCATTACTATTTCGGGCGCAATGGGAGAATAAACCTGAATTACACACACAGGCGGCTGCTGAGTTTCAGGGGTTGGTGGGCAGTTATTCATTGACGAAAAACTTTCGGGACAACTTTATTCCTGCCACCGAAAATAATGCCGAATCAGTTTTTGAGATTCAGATGGGGATTGGCGGGTTCAATCCGTGGCTTCCCGTCGATTTTAATTTCGATGGAAATGGCGAGGATATCTCGGCGGGTACGGCCCGGCTGATTTATTTTCGGGCTTCCTGCGGATTAACCAACGTGTGTGCGCCAGGAGCCAATGCGCAGGGCTACGGAGAGGTTGTGGTGACGAGTTCGCTGCAACGGGCGTTTGAAGTGGGCGATCCGCGCCGGGTAAGCACTATTTTTCTGAACGGCGACCCGTTCGACACGGGCGAAAACGCCAATGGGTCTAAAAAATGGCTGTATAATGGGTTGTATTCGGCCACCGGATCATCGATTGCCAAATACGTGCTTGGCGACAACAACATCGACTTTCGTTCGCCCCTGAGCGTGAACAACGAGCGCGTCATTCGCTACGCCGATGTGCTGCTGATGCTGGCCGAGTGCAAAATTTCGGGACCGACCAAAGATCTCGCCGGGGCAGCCGCGCTCATCAATCAGGTACGTCGGCGGGCCGACCCAACCGCCAGAATACTACTCGACGTACCAGTGGGTACTGAAGCCGCTCTATTTGCAGCCCTTCGGCGCGAACGGCGGGTTGAGCTGGCGTTTGAAAGCCACCGCTACAACGACCTTGTGCGTTGGCAGCGGGCCGGGAAGATAGATATCAAAAAAGATGTTGATTTTGGCCGGGTCGATCCTAACAAAAACTGGACGACGAAAAATTTGCTGAAGCCCATCCCGCAAAGCGAGCGGGATTTGAACCCCGGGCTGGTTCAAAATCCAGGATACTGATTTTCAGTACGTATTCATTAGGTAAATAATGCTTTCCAAAAGGCCAGATTCTGGCCTTTTGGCTTGTTTTGCACATCTAAAGGCAGATTTGTGCTACTATTTGACGGATTTGTCCAGAAGTATTGAGAGAATGGCCGTGATATTTGTATCACTTTACCGGGGAAAAATAAAACAGAATGAATGGTAAGGTAAAACAATGGCTACGCTGGCTGGAAGTGACGATGTTGCTTCTGCTGGGTGCGCTGCTGCTATTCAGTATCTGGCTTTTGCTCCCCGGTTGAGTCGATTTAGTTCTTAGCAACTAACCTGTCTCAGCCATGAATCCTGCCCTCCCGTTTCACAGTGAATCCCGTCTGCCCCGGTATCAGCAGGTGGCCAACGCCATCCTGAACGACATTGAAAAAGGTATTCTGACGCAGGGCGACCGCCTGCCTTCAATCAACGAAGCCTGCGCCGAGTGGTATCTCTCCAAAGACTCCATCAAGCGGGCTTACGAAACACTCTGCTAGTCCGGCTTTATTACGTCGGTACACCGGCGGGGATTTTTCATTGCCGGGAGTCCCAAACGTCATGCGCTGCGGGTGCTGATGGTGGCGGGGCAACTGACCGACTGTGTGAAGCAACTGCACGATGCCATAACAACCAATTTAGGCCGCGAGGTCATCGTGGACATATGCAGCTACAACTACCAGCGGCACCTGCTGTGTCAGGTACTGACTAAACACCTCGGTGATTATCATTATTTTGTCTTGATGCCGCACCTCATCGGTCAGGACCCGGCCACGCTGCAATGCCTGCGCAACGTGCCGGGAAAACAGTTGATTCTGATTGGCCATCAGTGGCAGGAAGTGCTGCAGCATGGCCATCACCTGCGCTACGGGGGCGAAACAGCTCTGTTCGAAGCGCTGCACAATCAACTGCCCGCTCTGCGGAAATATACCCGATTGAATCTTGTACTGCCCGAGCATGACTGTTTCGATGCGGAGTCGATTCGGGCTTTCCGACGGTTTTGTACGGCCTACGAGTTCGATTTCAACCTGCTCGACGAACTGACCGAAACGGACCTGAAACCCCGGCAGGCGTACTTTGTGGCCGACGGCCTCCACCTTTCCACCCTGGTCGATTACTGTCAGCGCAACGGGTTGCGGCTGGGTGAGCACGTGGGAGTCGTGAGTTTTCTGGAGACCGATTTTACCCGGTTGCTGGCTGGGGGCGTATCGGTGATTGCGCATCCTTCGGCGGAGGTAGGCCGGTTAGTTGCCCAAATCCTGAGAGCACAGCCCGGCCATTGCCCGGCTTCGCACTCGTTGCCCCTGTATCAGCAATGCCGTGCGTCCTGCTAACCGCTACAACCATGAAAAAACAGCTATTCTACGGTTTGGGTGCGGCTCTGCTGGGGCTGACGGGCTGGCTCACCATCCGGCCCCATGGGGCGAAACTATTTGTTAAACTTCCTGCTTCACAAACGGGCATCACGTTTGCCAACCGGCTCACCGAAACTGATTCGCTTAATGCGCTCACGTTTGAGTATATCTACAACGGCGCGGGCGTAGGCGTGGGCGATTTCAACCGCGACGGGCGTGCCGACCTGTATTTTGCGGGGAATCAGGTGTCGAGCCAGCTCTATCTCAATCAGACTAACACCGACCAGCCCATGCGTTTCCGGGACATCACCGAACAGGCCGGTACCGGTACCCGCGTGTGGTGTACGGGCGTGAGCGTGGCTGACATAAATCAGGATGGGTGGCCCGACATCTATGTATGTGTGGCGGGTAAAACCACCGATTCGTCGGCCCGCGCTAACAAACTCTTCATCAACAATGGCCCCACCGCCGACTCTATCCCGACATTTACCGAACGGGCGACCGAATACGGCCTGAACGATACGGGATACAGCACCCAGGCCGTTTTTTTTGACTACGACCGCGACGGTGACCTCGACTGTTACCTACTCACCAACGCCCTCGAAACCACCAGCCGCAATAATCTGCGCCCTAAAAATACCAACGGCGAAGCCCCCAGCACCGACCGCCTGTACCGGAATGAAGGCAAGCACTTTGTTGATGTTTCCCGCCAGGCCGGTATCCTCCCCGAGGGCTATGGTCTGGGCGTGTGCCTGAGTGACCTCGACGATAACGGCTGGCCGGATATCTATTGCGCCAACGATTTCCTGTCCAATGATTTAGTCTGGATGAACCGCGCTTCGGACACTGGTACGCCGTTTCAGAACCGGGCTGCTGCCATGCTCAACCACCAGACGCACAACGGTATGGGGGTGGACATTGCCGATATCAACAATGATGACCTGCCCGACATTGTGGTGCTGGACATGCTGCCCGCCGATAACTACCGCCAGAAAATGATGCTGCCCGGCTCCAACTACAACCGCTTCCAGATGGAGCGCGACCTGGGCTATCAGCCGCAGTTTATGCGCAACACACTGCAACTGAATCGCGGCAGTTCGGGAGAGCAACATCAGGTTTCATTCTCCGAAATCGGACAACTGGCGGGCGTCGAGAAAACCGACTGGAGCTGGGCACCGCTGCTGGCCGACTTTGACAATGACGGCTGGAAAGACCTCTACATTACCAACGGCTACCGGCGCGACGTGACCAACCTCGATTTTATCGCCTTCAGTCAGCAACAGGCCGCGTTTGGTACACCACAGGCACAGTTTTTACAGGCCAAAAAGGCCCTGATCGACCTGCCCGAACTGAGCATTCCGAAGTACGCCTTCCGCAACATGGGCAGTAATTCAGAAACCGCGCTGACCTTTGCCGACGTGTCGGAAGCCTGGGGGCTGAACCAGATCGGTTTCTCGAACGGAGCCGCCTACGCCGACCTCGACAATGACGGTGATCTCGACCTCGTGACCAACAACATCGACAGCGAGAGTTTTGTATTGGAAAACCAGTTGAATCAGCGCGAAACTCACCCCAACTGGCTCCGGGTTAATCTACTGCCCACTCCGCAACAACCCGTTATGACCGGAGCCAAAGTATGGCTTTATGCGGGCAAACAGCGGCAGATGCTCGAACTCGCTCCCGTGCGGGGGTTTGTTTCTACGGTCGAGAACGTGCTGCACTTCGGCCTGGGGAACACCAGCCGCTACGATTCGCTCGTGATTCGCTACCCCAACGGCACCCGGCAGCGCCTTGGGCCGGGCGCGGCCAACCGGATGCTGACCGTACCGGCAAAACCTACCGGCCTGTGGCAACCCGACCGCCCAGCCGAACGTCCGCTGTTTACCGAACTGTCTGCCGCCGACAACGGACTTGCCCTGACGCATCAGGAAAACCCCGTTGTCGATTTCAACAAGACACCGCTGCTGCCGCACCTGCTGTCGCGCAACGGGCCGTACCTGGCCGTGGGTGATGTAAACGGCGATAAACTCGACGATTTTTTTGTCGGCACTGATTTCGGCCACGTATCGTCGGTGTATGTGCAGCAGCCCAACAGCGGTTTCCAAACCCAAATATTGCCTGGTAGCGACGAATACGAAGACATGGGCGCGGTATTTTTTGACGCCGACGGCGATGGCGATGCTGATTTGTACGTAGTCAGTGGCGGCAGCAAAGAAGAGGGGCTATCGGCCACGTATCAGGATAGGCTGTACCTGAACGACGCGGGGAGTTTCAGACCGGCTCCGGCTGGGTCTCTGCCCACCACGCACTCCAGCGGCAGCAGCGCAACGGTGGCGGATATTGACGGCGATGGCGATCTGGATATTTTCCGGGGGGGACGTGTAGTGCCGGGGCAGTACCCCAAACCCGCCGACAGCTACCTCCTGCGCAACGAAGGAGCCGGGCGTTTTGCCGACGTTACCGATCAGTTGGCCCCCGGTCTGCGCCATATCGGGCTGGTGACAGCCGCTCTCTGGACCGATACCGACAACGACCGCCGTCCCGACCTGCTGCTGGTGGGCGAATGGATGGCCCCCACGTTGTTCCGAAACGTTGGTGGCCGGTTACAGGCGCAGAAAACCAATGGGTTGGCTGACCAGACTGGCTGGTGGTGTTCATTGGCAGCGGGCGATTTTGATGGTGATGGCGACACGGACTACGTAGCGGGTAATCTGGGCCTGAACAGCAAATTCCGGGCGTCGGCAGCGGAGCCGGTGCGGGTGTTTGCCGCTGATTATGATAACAACGGGCGGCTCGATCCCATCCTGACGTTTTACCTGAACCATCAGCAGGTACCCGTTGCCCAGCGCGATGTGATGATGACGCAGATTCCGGCTATCAAAAAGCGGTTCTTGTCGTACAACGATTACGCGGCCCATCCGTTCGAGGAGTTGTTTTCGGACGATGAACGAAAAAACGCTTTTCAACTCGACGCCCGGCAGTTAGCCAGTTGTTACATCGAGAATACGGGCAATTTCACCTTCGCTGTACATCCGTTACCCATCGACGCCCAGTTCTCACCCATTAACAGTATGGCCGTTCGTGATTTTACCGGCGATGGCATTCCTGATGTGTTGCTGGCGGGCAATTTCTACGGCACCGAAACCCAGGGCGGGCAACTGGACGCGGGGCGCGGGCTGCTTCTGGCCGGAACCGGCAAACAAACTGGCCACGTCCCCTTCAAACCAGTGCTGAACGCGGGGCTGAATATGGCGGGTGACGTAAAATCCATTGCGCCCCTGCGCCGACCCGACGGGGAGGTATGGTGGCTGGCCAGCACTAACAACGGCCCGATGCAAGTCTGGCAATCTCACCCCAAAACACCCCCGTCTTTATGAAAAAATCCGTCGTTACGCTCCTCGCGCTCCTGCTTCTGTCTGCCCCGCTACTGGCGCAGCAACTCGTTACGTACCCCGCGCCCGACTCGGCCCGGCAGGCACCCGACTTCAGCATGACCGTAAATGGTCAGCCCGTATTTGTCTATGACAATGCCGTATCGGCCATGGCGAAGTTTAGCTTTTCGGGTAGCGCAACCATCGAAATTACCTCGACGCACGATCTGCGGTGGGTGGATATCCGGCCAAAAAGCGCGGCCATTCCGCTGACGGTTACACCTAATAAAATCACGTTCCGGCTCGAAAAGCCCGGTCATTTTTCGCTTGAACGAAACGGCGAACACTCTCGGCCTTTATACGTGTTTGCGGCCCCGCTGGAAACCGACGTACCCAAACCCGACACTCCCAACGTGCGGTATTTTGCGCCGGGTAAAATTTATGATGTGGGTACGCTCACGCTGAACAGCAACGAAACGCTTTACATTGCGGGCGGGGCCATTGTGCGCGGTACCATCGAAGCGACGGATGCCAAAAATATCCGCATCCGGGGTCGGGGTATTCTGGACGCCAGCAACCTCAACAGCGGGCGATTGGTGCGGCTGTGGCGATGCCGGAACGTTGATATAGAGGGTATCACCATCCTGAATAGCCCCGGTTGGACCCTCGTGCTACTTGATTGTGACAGCGTAACGGTGCGTAACCACCAGCAGATTTCCTGGCGCAACGGCTCCGATGGTATCGACCTCGTAGGTACCTCGCACGTGCGCATCAGCGACTGTTTCCTCAGGAACAACGACGATAACATCGTGATCAAAAGCTTCAGTATCGATCCCAAAACCTATTACAGCCAGCCGGGCGAGGGGCGCGATGTGACGGATATTCTGGTGGAACGCTGCGTGATCTGGAACATGCCCTGGGGCAACTCGCTGGAAATTGGCTTTGAACTGCGCTGCAAAACTGTGAATACCATCACGTTCCGGGACTGCGATCTGATTCATGTGGACCGGGGCGCGGCCCTGAGCATTCATAACGGCGATCAGGCTACCGTCGAGAACATTACGTATGACGACATCCGGGTAGAAGATGCTCCCCATAAGCTAATCGACCTCGCCGTGTTTCGGTCGCAGTACAG